>DAHXPE010000415.1 GCA_027364495.1 Candidatus Heimdallarchaeota archaeon
ATATGCGAGCTTCGTTTAGCTTGGTCAGGATTTTCGGCTGTCACCCGAATGACCGGGGTCCAAATCCCCGAGCTCGCGCCAACTTTTTTTAAAACATTGACCATTCAATAAATAGTTTGAATTCTCAAAGATATTAATCGAAAAAAAGGTTTCAAAAACTCAATCAAAGATATAAGATCTTAATTATGAAGTAAGGAGAGATTTAAAGACAATTTAATCAATAAAATTTTCATCAATCCACCCGCAAAGAAATCTGTTAGAACAATAATGGATCTAACCTATAATGGAAAAAATACATTTTATTACGAAAAAGTAGAAGAAAACTTCAAACTAAGAACAACACTATGAGTGCAATGATTGAGATTGGAAGGATCAATATTCCTACGTCAATATTTGTCAAATAAGTACTATATAATCGTTCTAATTGAATAAAAAAATCTGTTGATTATGTGTTGTTGAAATACCATAATAAATAAAAATTTGCCTAATAAAACCAAAAAAAACCAGCATAGAACTTGCCAAAATCATAACGTAGGATTAAAATATAGAAAAAATATTCATTTTAAAGTCAATAACAGATAGAATAGGATAGAATTTGAAAACATAAACAGATGTCGATCCCGGTTGCATACTAGAAACTTAATCTAAATATTTCCTAGCTTCATATTTTGTTTTAAAGATTATTTTACTTACTGCCTGTCAATAATTAACTCTACAATATCTAAATCTTCTAACTCATGGTCCAAACCTACCTGTTTACCAGGAAATTCTACTGACTTACCCCATACACGGGCATATTTGAAATATTTCAGAAAATCTTTGTGGACTTTTTCTGAAATATCTCGGATACAGGCTCCTTTAGGGAGAATTTCCCTTGATCCAAAATTAAGTTCAAATTCAGCCAAATTTTTTTTCCTAACGATTATAAGAAAGTTAAATGATAGAAATAGAAAAAGTAAAAATTAACTTTTATAAGAAAGTTAAATGATTTAAAAACAGTTAAAGTTCCTGTTCCTTAAATGAGTTATAATCTTGCTCAGACAGATAGTTTTTGAACAGTAGGTCTTTGCCTATAATTTCAATGGCTTCATTAATAATTAGTAATTTTGCTTTTTTGATATCTGCATCAGATGCTCCTTTAAGGTTTTTTTCGGTTAAAAACCCGTCATAAGTACTTCCTGTGTCTTGTAAATAAGAATCAAATATTTTTAATTTGAAAGAATCAAGATCCATATCAGTCACCTCGAATAAGAGATTATATTGTTTAGTTAAAAAAATATACCTAATAAAGTTTAAGAATTTTTATTTTATTCTAGTAATTCAAATTCTTCTTATTACCGATCTGTACATTAAATATCTGACATATCTGCTTTAGAATAGATAAACCGTGAGTGGAACATGGGTTATATCACAGATCAAAGAACATTAATAATGACAATTGATCATCGTGAAGTATTTTCATACCAATTTTTTAATAAAAGACAGTAAATAGCGTTTATTTAGTTCCCTTATTTTAATCTTAATAAAACCTGAATGAAAATATTCCTTATCATAGGTAATTCTAAACCTGCTAAGATCTAACTAAAACGATTGTTCTTAAATTGACGAACTAATCTTGCAATAATCAGGAATGTAATTTATCATGTTGAATTTTTTTAAATTGTATACTGGGCATCTGAAAAGCTCAAGAAAAGTTCTTTTAATAGCCTCAATAGGATTAATATGTGCTTTAACAATTGTTTCATCAACAAATTATTATTTTGATAATTCAAAGCAACTTATCATCAATGATTACTTTTCAAATAATAATGGTTTTGGTGGTCAACCGGATATAAGTTTTCAACTTGATTCTCATCTTAATGCTTATAATAAATCCATGACAGCTATTGCTAATAGCATTAATCAAACCAGATCTAAATATAATTTAAATTTAATTAAAACGGCAGTCATTTATCCATCGATAGAAGGATTATATACTAATATTACTCAAACTTTTAATTATAATGGAAATCTAAAAATTGGTAATCAGACAAATAGTGAAAATATTATAGAATTAAATCCTGGATACACTAATGAATTAAAACAAATTATAAATAACAATGCTATATTAAAAGGTTCAGAACTGCCAAAAAATACAAGTGGAATCCCTCAAGTATTTATTTTGCTTACCAATTATAATTATAATTCAATGGGTGGAACCTATAATATTACCATGCCTACAAATCATGACATTCTTTTTACAGATCTTCAGGAACATAATATGACAGTACAAGTCACTGGAATTGCGTCAATAAATGTAAAAATGAATATTTGTCCTACTAATGGTCCATGTCAGTCAAATCCAAATGTAAATCAATATCCTCTAATAAACCAATTAATTTGGTCTAATTCTCTCTATGATTTAGGAGTAATTGTATTTACGCCAAGTTTAAATTATTTTGGAATGAAAGCATTTAATATAGAACCCTTGAATACCTATACGTATTTTGGTGCACCAAGTATTCATTATACTATTGCTATTAATTTTGATTATGAAAAAATAGACCCCTATGACATTTCCACAATGTTACACAAATAGGAATTTATAAAACTCGCGGATCTACCTCGTGGAAAATGTTTTTATTTCAAGTTATAGATAATGTTTTAATAATTGCATTATCAGTTTTTATTGCTTTGGTTGCAGGAGTTCCATTATCCTTTCTAGTTTTGAGAACTAATTATTTATTATCATTTCAATATGCCCCTCCATCCTACTTTATATTAAATTTTCAAGCAGTATTTACTCTTTTAATTTATATGGGAATTGGCTTGACATTACTTGTTAACTTAAGAAGAATAAAAAGATTAAGTCAGATAAGTATTGTTGAGACGGAAAATCCATCCGAAAAAGACGAGCCGTTTTGGAAACGTCATTATTTAGATGTAATATTATTTGGATTTGGAATGACAATTTATATAATTTTTTATGAAATTATAAGAAATCCAACTACATCTATTCCTCCAGCTTTCATTATAATTCTTTCTATTTTAGTGTTACCAGCACCTTTTGCTTTAATAATAGGATTAATTCTTATCATAAATAGGTTTATACCGCTTATATTGAATAAAATAGGCACAGTGCTTTGGGATTGGACTGGTGATTTATTAGCATTCTCATTTAAGAATGTCATTCGGCATAAACAAGCATCAACACGTGCAGTCATGCTAATAACGATTTTAATTAGCTTCATGGTGTTCTTATATGCTTTACCTTATTCAAGTGTAGTAAATAATGAGACTAATCTATATTTTCAAGATGGAGCGGAAGGTAATGGTATATTTAATAGTAATACATATAATGCAACATCTCTTAAAGTAATTCAAGACAATTTTTCTCAATATTTGACATCATTTACTCCTTATTTCATTCTAACTTTAAATTCTCAAGGTGAAATGACTTATTCCCAGCCTAATTTTTATCAATTACTTTTAGTAAATACTTCTACTTACCTTAAAACAGCTTATCTTAATTTTGATCTGTGACTTACCAATAATATAGGTCAAGATTTTCAGAATTTGAATATTATTAATGCAACAAAATATGATAGCCAAACATTTACCACTTTAAATGTAATTCTTGATCAAAACTCTTTAGCTAATAGAAGAGCATCAATCGGTTCCAATATAACCGTTTCTGGACAATTACAGAGCCTTAACTTTCATATAATTGATTCTTATAAACATTGGCCAGTTTCAGATCCTCCAGGTTATACTTCTAATTTCGATACAAGAGCAATAGGTGATGTTAGCTATTATACTCAAATACTCAATGATTCTTTAAACAATAATCCATGGGAAAATGTTCAGCAGGCTGGTGTTCTGTTTAAATTCAAACCTAATGAGAATCAGTCATTAATTAGTAGTTGGATTCAAGGAAATACTAGTCTAAGTATAAGTTTAGAATCAGTATCCCAAAACCAATTCATTACAGGAATTCAATTTAGACTCTTATTGGGTCAAATAAATAATGATCTGATTATGATTTTAATTATAACTATAATCGTTTTAATGATGTTTTCCTATTTGCAATTAACTGAGCGTAATAGAGAGATTTTTACAGAAAGGGCTATTGGTATGAAATTACCTCAAATTGCTGTTCTGTTTTTCATAGAATCAATTATTTTGAGCGTGACTTCGCTCTTATTAGGCACTACGATAGGCTACTTTCTTTTGGACTTGTTTGCTTTCATATTATTTAATCCTGTACAGTCTTATCCTCCTTATTCTATTATCCTTCCGTGGAATTTAGTTATAATTACTAATATTTTGATTTTAATATGCTCGGTGCTTGTTTCTATTGTTCCAGCTTATTATGTAACTAAACAGGATATTTCTAAATCCTTTGGTGAAGCATAAAGAATATTTGTATAGCTTATAGCTAAATGAAATGGCTTCTTAGGGCTTTAATCTATATTTCATTTTTTCTTATTCAAAATAATCATTATTAAAAAATATAAAAAGGTAAATTTGCAATTTACAACAAAAGAAGCACGAATTAAATTACAAAAACTTTATCCATCATTTATATCTTGACAGTGTACTAGGATAATACCCAAGAAAATTAAATTTTAAAAATGAAAAGAAAAGATATAAAATAGGTTACGATAAAGTAAATGAAAGATAATTTTCAATCTGTTTTATCTTTATTACTGAAAAAGATTTTGATTAATAGCCTACAAAAATAATGTACTATGGTTCGGTGGTCTAGCTTGGTATGATTCCTGATTTGGGATCAGGAGGCCGTGCGTTCAAATCGCATCCGAATCACTTACTTTTTTATCTAAAATGTGCATTATTACGATTATTTTATCAAAAGGTATTTTTTTATCAAATAAAATTGGATTAGTTGTAATTTAGTAATTAGAGCAAAATTTTAATTAGGGAGTCCTTAATTAAGGCGTAAGGTATTTAAAAGAGCTAGAACAGTACTTCATGGAAATTTTTTTTTTATTTATTAGGTAGATGAATTGTATGTCGTTATCAACAAATCCAAGTGGTGTTAAATTACAGATAGAATCAAAAAGAAATATTCTATTACTTTATTGTATCTTAGGTGCTGGTTTATTTTTTGTTAGCATGGCAATCAGCACTGAAATTGGTCCAGCTTCCATCCTTTTCTTTGGTGCTTTGATTATTGCTTTTATATTTTATTTCCAAATAAATAAATTAATAATAAATCCTTCAGATTTTACTATTAGCTCCCTTAAAAATATTATGTACATATTCATTGTTGTATTTGTTGTTGCTTTAGCCTTGGATGTTTTTTGGTGGGATTTTTTGACTGTTACTAGCTTTTTAGGTGCAATTTTAGCTATTGCAGGTTATTTTATTATGAATCAAATAATCATAAGTGCTAATTTTTTAATCCCACCGAACCAATCTTCAACGAATACTAATCTATCACCACCAGCTCCTTCAGAAAATAAAACAAAATATTGTCCAGCATGTGGTGCCTCATTGGAATCGTTGCGACAATCTAACTTTTGTCCTAGTTGTGGAACAAGAATTTAAATATTTTTTAAATCGAAACAAAATTTTTTTCATAAAAAAATTTCTAAAGATTTCTTAAAAAAAATAATATTTTCTTTTCTAAAAACAAAAATAATGGAAAATTAGAAATTTTCCGTAGTCTATTTTGCTATTCACTATTGATATTTCTTTAAAATTATTTATAGATCAATTTTTCTATTGCAGCTCACTAACTACTTTCAGTAGTAAAACATCAAAGAAATAACACTTAAATTGACCTTTGATAAAAGAATTGAGTTATACCTTCCAATCATTGATCAAAAAAACTTAAAAAACTAATGTAAATAATTTTTTACAAGAACGTGATGTCAATGGATAATCAGTCAAAAAGTATTTTAGAAAATGAAAAAATTAACAAATCTACTTCACTATTTTCTTTCAAATTTTTGAAAAATTCTTATTTCCGATTTGTTCTAAAGAAGTTTATTTTTTATCTTGTAATATTGTTTTGTTCGTTATCTCTTGTTTGGTATATCCCACGTCTTTATCCAACTAATCCTTTGAGTAATTTATTTAGTACTGGACCAAGTTCTGGTTCTTGGATTCAAGAACGTCAAACAGAATTAACTAAGTTTTATGGTCTTGATAAACCGTTATTTGACCAATTCATTGATTATTGGTGGAATTTATTACATTTAAATCTTGGTAGAACATATAGTCAGGTGGGTACGCCTGTCATCGATGCAATAGCTCCTTCTTTCTATTTAACTATGACATTAGTTATTCCAGTGTTATTCATTGGCTTTTTTTTAGGTAATTACATAGGAGGTAAAATGGCTGTTGGCAAAAGGAGAGTTAATAAATTCACATATTACTTTTTCGTCGCTTTTCAATCAGCTCCCTACTATTGGACGGCGTTGATTGTTGTAATATTGTTCTTTTTCTTACAAGGTCAATATAGCATGCAATTATTGCCACAAAAATATTATATTATAACTGATTTCAATTATGATTTTAATCATCCAACTGATTTTCTATACATGTATAGTATACCATTTTTTATAATGCTTTTATTCTCTACGGGAGGTTGGTCGACAGGCATGAGAGCTATGACACTATATGAGTTAGATTCTCCTTATTTACTTTACTCAAAACAATTAGGGTTTAGACAGGCACTTATTGAGTCCTATGCTAGGAGAAATGCAATTTTACCGCAAATAACAGGATTAAATCTAAGATTTAATGAACTAGTAGGCGCGACTTTGATAGTAGAATATGTCTTTAATTATCCTGGGTTAGGAACATTAATAGTGACATCAGCACAAACCCAAAATTATCCCTTGATTGTTGGGTCTTTTGTTGTCATAATATTATCAACAGTTTTGGGTAATTTTCTATTGGATATATTATATGGTTTAATTGACCCACGTATAAGAACTGGTTCAAGAAATTGAAGGAGATTAATTGTTATGGCTATTGTTGAAGAAGAAGTATCGATATCTAAAGGATTGACTAAATTAGAACTTATTTTTAAGAAAAAAATGTTATTAGTTTCTCTGATTATTATTCTCTTTATTTTTGCATTTGGCTTTATTGGAGCTAATTTTATATTTACAACTCCCAATAAGGTTTATAGAACACCAATTGCCAAGCAATATCAAGAGTTTTGCAAAGATAAATTGAATGCTCTTGATCCTCACTGTGCAACCCAGAGGTTGACATATCAAGCTCCCTCGCTAGAACATCCTTTGGGTACTGATGACCAGGGTAGAGATGAGTTAAGTCGGCTATCATGGGGAGTTTATAATTCATTATTAATAGGAATAACTTCAGGTACAATAATAACGGCTTTAGCAATTATTTTTGGTGCTATTGCTGCGTATTATGGAGGTATATTTGATGATATTGCACAATTCATTGTTAATTTGTTTCTTGTTTTACCTGTGGTGCCAATGTTGATTTTCATTGCGTATTTTACAAGGACTACAGGTATAAGATTTAATTTCCCATTGCTTACCATCCCTAAAATAGATCTGATATTTTTCACAATTCCTAAAGTAACTTTTATTGATTTTCAGTTAGATGGTTTATTTTTGATTGCCTGTATAATAGGATTCACTAGCTGGGGTTGGGCTGCGAGATCAATTCGATCACAAGTTCTCAGTTTGAAGGAAAGAAATTTTATTAATATGGCTAAAATATCTGGTTTGAATAATTTGACAATATCGATCCAAGAAGTCTTGCCTAATATGTTTTCCTACATTAGTTTGATCTTTGCTATTTCTCTTGGTCTTTCAATAGCATCCGAAGCAGGTATCAGTGTATTAGGAATTGTGAAAAATATC
>DAHXPE010000465.1 GCA_027364495.1 Candidatus Heimdallarchaeota archaeon
GATGCATCAATCAGAACAATTAGAAGGGAATAAATAAAATGCAAATAGTGAGAAGAAAAAGGAAAGGTAAGTCGCTGTTGCGTATGGTAAATAAGAAAAAACGTCTCTTATTTGCATGCCAACATATGACCAAAAATACTGATCGGTCAAAGGTAGTGATGTACCGGATACCCGATAATTATCCGGTATCCGGTGGATCCGGCGCTTTTTTTAGCTATTTAAAATTACTTGGAACCGAATGGATTCGATGGATCCGGCGCCGGATATTTTGACAAATTTCATAAAGTATATATATTTGAAAATCAAAAATTAAATTTAGTGCGCTTGTATATTTTCCGTTTATTGATTCAAGTATAAAAAATGGTTGAATTTTAAATTTGTATCAGTGTTTAGTCAGCAATCAACAATTTATATAATGAAAATTCCATGAATGAAACAAAAACCATTTTCAAATTGTTAATAATGAAATTGTAATAGTTGGATATTGTGGTGAAGAAATAATAATCTTTCTGCATTTCTTGGGAGAAGTCTATTTCTTCGTTCTTCGTATATAAGCCCAGCTTCACTGAACATCCTTTCACTTGGTACGCTACTTGGTGGTGACGACAAAAAACGTCGAGCTAATTTTGATAATTCGGGATAACTAGTCTTATTGCTCGCCCACCAAGTTAATGGATTATCTTTATGGGAAATGTTGGCAGATTTAAGATAATTTTCAAATTGTTTCTCTTCCTTGGAACAATATATATTGCATTCATCCTGAAATGCTTGCTGTTTGGTTTCATTTTCGAGTGAAATTTCATCTAAAAAGGCCCACACATCTTGAATTTCGTCCTCATCATTTGTTTTTTCTTCCGTAAGTTGTTTCAATTCATTGTTCTCTTTTTCTTCATTGTTGATTGAAGATAAATTTTTCATTTCTTCTATCACCCAATTTTTAGCAACAGCACGTGTCTCAGCCCTTAAAAACGTCATTTTGTAGCGTGGATCCAGCACTGTAGCAATTACATATAGTTTATTTCCTTCAATATTTTTGAACCTATTCTGCAACGACTTTAGTAATTCTTTTTTCATAGTTATAATGCCTTTATCACTTTGTTTTTTAATAAGAAAACGTTCCAGTGCAGCTAAGTTTGGAATTACCATTGAAATGATTGCATTATCTGAACTTGCTTCCATTGTAACAATGAAAAATTGTTCCAATAACATAGTTACATTTTCAAGTAACTTATAATTGATAGAAGTTAAAGTGGGTATGTCGTGATCTGATGAATATAATGTTATGGCCTGCTTTTGTTCAATTATCCTTTTTAACATATGATAAGTTGAATTCCACCTCGTTGATACGTCTTGTACAAGTTTATGTTCAGGCAGCAAAAGTTGAGATTGTATCTCTTTCAATCTGGTACAAGCTGTTTGCGAATGATTGAAATGGGTGACAATATTACGACATTTTAATATGAGCTCAGAAATGGTTCTTTGAGAAAATATGCAGTCATGGATGACTAATTGGAGACTGTGAATAAAGCATGGTTCATTATTTAAACCAGTAATGTTTGCTCCATTTGCCATATTCCGTGCATTATCTCGTAACAAAACATGTATATTATTTTCTGCACTTATGTTCCAGAAGTGGAGTATTTCATTGAGTAAATCACTTATAGCAAAGCCTGTGTGGCTTCCTGGAAAATGCTTGGCATTTAAAACGATACATATTTTCTGGAATTCTTCAGTAATCCAATGACCACTCAGACTTAAAAAACTTTCATTAGTTTCTTGGCAAGTCCATATGTCGGATGTTATAGAAATTGAATTCTTATCTGATTTAGCAATATCAACCAAAGCTTGGACTTTTACACAACATCTTTCGTAAATGTCAGGAATAATATTTTCTGAGAAATATTTTCTTGATGGTGGTTTATATCGAGGTTGCAAATGTTTCAAAAGATTAATAAATCCAACATTTTCAACTACAGCAAAAGGTTGATTATCCAACGCAATCATTTCACCAATTTTATAATGTATCTCATTCGCATTGCGATTGTTTATATCCCATAACTTTATTTTGTCCAAACATTGCTCCAATGTCTGCTGTTGTTTCTTGATAGAACATAAAGTGCCCATATTTGACTCTTCTAATTTCCTTTTCTTTTCAACTGAGCTGAACTCATCTGTATGTTTTAACCGCAAATGTTTCGTTAATGATGATGTCCCAAAAGTTTTCCTGTTCTTTCCTCGTGATAAAATAGAATTGCATAACTTACACACTGCTTTTGTTTCGTCATCAATGGAAACATCAAAAAACCTCCAAACATCGCTCATTGTTAAAAGAGTGAAATTACAATGAGTGCAAAAAAAAAAAAAAAAAGGTCTTACTCGGTATCCGGCCGGATAATTTGTTCAGGAAAAGTCCAAGGATCCGGTATCCGGTATTCGCCAATTTTAGGACCCCTTCGGGGCCCCCTATAAATCAAATCAATAAAAAAATAATAAATGTAAATTATACATCAATTAAAAAATTATCTATTCTTATGGTTAAGGCAATGATGCACATTATTACAATTGTGAATGGTAAATATAAAAATTATTATTTCTTAATTATTTTTTTTCTT
>DAHXPE010000485.1 GCA_027364495.1 Candidatus Heimdallarchaeota archaeon
ACAGAAATAAGATTGACAATCCAGGCAAATAAATTGATTACGATTCTGCTGAGCACTTGAAAGAGCACTACTGCAGAGAGAACAAAAAACAAATGATTGCTTAGTACGGCGCTGAGGGTCTTTCATAGCATGGCAACTGGGACAAAGGACCTCACAATTTGACTCGTTAGTATATCTGAGATTAGGCTCAATATGAGATAATTCATACTCACCGCGAGCGAATTCAGAAAGATTCTTTCCACAGTCTTTACATTTAAAATCCTGTTTGAAAAGAATTCGTGCCCGAAGGTTAAGATATTGAGCATCAGTCAAACCTGAAAGTCTAGCATACTTGCGAGTCATAAAGAATCAAATCTCCGAACTTTGATTGAGAATACGTTTCTGTCTCTGAATTTCCTTACGAAATTTCACACGATCTACTTCAGTAAAACAGGTATGACTGATAGAGGTATAATAACCTTCTAAACTCTTAAAACGACCACCACAAGCGCGACAAAGAACACCCATATTTATAGGACCTACCTAAGGCTGAACTGATGGAGTTGAAGTGGAAAATTGGTATTCAGTACTCGAGAGATCAACTTGACCAGAAGAGAGTTTGCTAAGAAACTCATTACGGTTTTTAATAGCCTCAAGTTTCCAGGTCTCAATAAGAGAAGACATAGTGGATAACCATGGAGTGGATTTAGCTGACAGTTTGGGCTACCTCCACTTTTTGAAGAGAATTATAAAAATCCAATTCATTAAAGTCGGGATTTTTATAACCTTCCTTTAAAAAAAGAATAATTTTGTCCCTTGGAATTTTCCCAACTCCAAGTCTCATACGTAGTTCAGATTCAAAATTATCCAAAATTGCAATACTAAATTTTTCAAATAAAGCAGTAGTTTTAGTCGACATTATTTTATCTCGCTTAAGTGAAATTTATGTTATACTAAGTTTAAATTATATCTTATTATGTCAGATATAATTCATATATTTAAACTTACCTAAAAAATAAGTTTAGTATAAGTATAAAATAAGTTTGAGTTACTAGAAAAGTTTAAGTTAATTTATACTTAATTTTGAATTATTTTTCGTGGAAGCATAATTAATTTGTCTGAAGATATTGAAAAACGAAATATTGCTTTGAAGTTAAATGATTTATTAATCCAATATATTTCTGAGTTAAAAGAATATCATCAGATTCAAAATAATACAGATATGGTAAGGAATTGCATAACTATTGCTTATCGTGCTATGTTAAAAGAAAAAAAAGAGTTAGGCTTGGATAAAGGGATGTTTGAATAATTTTATAACTAAAAGTTATATATTTTATTTGCGAAAAAGAGCATTTTTCCCATCGAAAAATTTCAATCGGGGGTTGAGAAAAGGATTTTTATATTTTACTAATATATTTTAAAATACATTCAATTATTATTTTCCCATATTTTAAAAACAAAGCAATTTCTTCATCGAAAAATTAAAAATAAAGTAAAAATTAGGAAAATAAACTTTTTTTGAAAAAAAATTAAAAATTTGTCAATGGACCTGTCTGAGGAAACAATTTGGTTTCATAGATATGAAGGATATCAGATTCTAAAAAAGAGATGTCTTCTGTTATAATTTGTCTATCCTCTTCACATTTGAGCTTTTCACGTTCATGGATAAGGGCAAAATAAAGATTTATCTTTTCTTGAAATAATTCCACTAGTTTTCCACCTAATTTATAAAATTTCTTTTTGATTATTAAAGTGCATTAATCAAAATTTATTTAGTTGTTTTTAAAATAAAACTAGTAGAGAACATTGAAAATGAACATTAATTACTAAATGCCTGGAGCATCATTTGTTTTATTTCAGTAAATATCTGTGCTTGAGTCAAACCGAGATATTTTTCAGTTTCACTCACACTTCCATGGCCTGCTAATTTACTAACTGCATAGAGATTTCGCGTTTTTTGAAAATAAAACCAGCAAGCAGAATATCTTAATGCATGAGGTCGCAGTTTTCGTTCTATTTTCATCCCTAATTCATCAAACGTTAGTGAAACTGCTGTTATCCAATCATAAATATTTGACGCCACAGCTACGGGCCCACCCTCAGCATTAATTATAATAAAATCATGTTCTAGGTGAATTGCCTGTAAAAATTGCTTTCGCCAGGTCAAATACCATTTAAATTGCTGAACTTGGTGTGGTAAAAGAAAAATTCTTCGAATTCCGTTTAGTGTTTTAGGGTGCCATTCATCCTCTTTATGAGGTTGAATATATATAAATGGATCTTCTGCCTCTAAAAAAAGGTCCTTTTGCTTTAAATTAATTATTTCACCTTCTCGAAGAGTAAAATTCAATGCCATGTAGCACGCCATGATCCGAGCTTGGAATTTCTTAATAGCAGGATGATTATATATTTCAGCCCATCTAGCATAAGGAATAATAAATTTATATTCCTTCCCTATTTCATACCGAACAATCTTATTATTTTTATATTGTAATTTCAAAATTGCTGTATAATCATCTTCATAAATAATTCCTTTGGTAAATAATATCTTTGAAAAGCGTTTGAAGGTAACCATCTGGTTAGCTGCATTATTGCGCTCATCACAATAAGCTGCAATAGTATCTACGGTATAATTTTCAAGGCTATTGTGACAATATTCACGAAAAAAATATTCCACTCTACGTAAATTATTATAGATTGTTTTCGGAGCCATAAACCCTCGTGCAGTTTTTGTTTTCTGAAGCTGCTCAAAAAAAATATTCAGATAAGCCTGTATTTTAGGTGAGCTTTTGGCCAGTAATTTAGTAATTCGTTCTTTTTCAACTGTTGTCAAATAAATTACCTTCTGGAACTGGTTGTATGCCTTTTTGATTCTCAAGGACCTGTAATCGCTGATCAATGGTTTTATTTACCGTTAGTAATTCATCAATTTTTTTAACTATCTCAAGAAAAATCTGGCTCTGTAACTCAATATCTTTAATTTGAGAATTACTTTCCTCAGCTATTGCTGGGTTACGATCATAGAGTTCTAATAATTTTTCAAAAATAGTAGAGGTGTCTAGTCCAGCAAAAGGACCTTTAGCACGAACTTTAGTCAATAAATTATTTCGATAGATAGTTTTTTCAATAGTAAAAAATTCTCGTTTCGATGCAGGCATAATTACGCACTGAAAGACTTACATACATACATTCGTAAATACTTTTCCCGTAACTTAGTAAATAAGGCATGTTTCAGGTAAATACATAGGTAGATACGTTAATAAACCTGTATGGTTGATTAACCATTTGGTGATATATGTTGCCTCATGGGAAATTAACTTTACAACAAAAATTAGAAATACTTTCTTTACAAAAACAAGAGGGACCTTACATTATAGCAAAAAAATATGGGGTTTCTCCACAAGCAATTTATAAAATATTCAAAAATAGAGAAAAAATAATCAACCAAACCAACAACTTGAACATGAACCAAGTAGTTGATACAGCGATTTTAAAGAAAATGCTACCTCATTTTGTGAACCGAAAAATCAAAATTAATTTTGAAGAAATTGAAATAAATAGGTTAAAAGAATTAGCTGAGGAGGTTCTGTAAAATGCCAGAATTTGATATGGGATCACTTGCAAAAGGAAAAAATATGCAAGCTGAAGTAATTGATGAATCACAAAGACAAACAATGGACCTACCAGAACAGGTATCTACTACTACAAGACCTAAAAGAAAAAAAATAGAAGATGAACCAGTTATTAAAGAAATATTTACTCTTCTACAAGATTATAAAGTTGATTTGGATAAATTCCAAAAATTCATGGACCTGCAACTAGCAAATCCAATTCCAGCTCCAATTCAACAAAGTCAGGAAGTAATTGTGAGCAAGGGACCAGAATTA
>DAHXPE010000495.1 GCA_027364495.1 Candidatus Heimdallarchaeota archaeon
GTAAATCTTCTTTTCAACACCCATCAATTTCGGACTTTTCATTCTTCTTGCCAAGTTAATCGCTTCTTGTACGCAAGTTCAAATTTTTTTTTATTTTTTTATTAAAGAGTAATTATTTTTTTATCAGCCAAATCGAATAAAAATAAATTTGACTTTTTTCACATTCAATCAAATTTGAATGAATGCTTGATTCCATTCAATTAAAATTGAAAGAGAAATACCTTTTAAAATTTTAGCTTTTAACAAGTTTTTATGTGGTGTGATAAAAAACGAATGTTCTAGCTTCTTTCTTGGAAGATTTTAACAGATCAACAAAGTTGTAAATAGTAATAAACAAATTTTTTTAGTAATTTTTTTTTATGCATAATTCGACTAAATCAATTAATGAAGCCATAATTTGTCTGGCAAAGGATAAAGTTTCATTCTCCTTTAAATATAGATTTATTACTACCCTTGGAGCACATAAGTACTTTTTATAACAAAAATTCGATGTATTTAACATTCAATTCTGACTCTGTGTCTAATATGTTCTCAAAGAATATGCTATAAAGTATGGCAAATTATACATATTTTCAGAATTTTCTTGAGCGACAAATATACATTGATTTAGTTTTCGCCGTTCAAACTTTATATCGTGAGTTTCCAATGCTTGATAAGACTGTTATTAGTCAGATTGAAGATAGATTAATTTCATTTTACGAAAATAATACTAATTCAAAAATTAAACCACGAACTATTTGTGCGGTACTGGTCTATCACTTTGCAAATAAAGTTGCTATAACTATGAGTCAGACTTGTAAAGTATTTGACATTAATATAACCTGGTTTCGTAAGAAAAGAAAAGATTATTTACAGAAGTTAGGTATTGATGCACAGGATCCAGGTTTAAATCAATTTCAATACTCTGAATGGAGATTATTTACGTCGCTAAGAAATACTGAGAATACCATTCATCAACGAGGCAAAGAATAGATAAAAAGCCTTAAATCAAATCCTTTACTAAATTTTTAATTTTTAAACGAAATTATTAAAACAAATTGGACTGAAATTAACTCTTTTTAAACATAAAGGAAAGGTCTGCCTATCCATATAATAAATAGCTGCAATTAAAGACTTCAAAAGAGATTTCCATTTAAATGAATTGCCGTTGTTCGCACTTTTAAACTAGATAAGATTAAAGAATGATATTGAGCTATTAAATTATAATGAAACTGGAATGATGTTTATATGAGATGATAACTAGCTTAGCGTAGAATATCTTTCTATAAGCAAGAAAATATAAAGACGAATTAATAAATCCTAAATATGGTGGTTTGTTGTCAATATGAAATTACGAAAATCACTATTTTGAAGGAATTCCATCAAAACATTATCAAAAATTTTGTATAAATTGACAAAATTGACAGGGAACTTTGAACTTACTTGAACTTACTTGACGATATAAATGTTCTATTGGTTGATTTAGATAATACTCTTTTATTTATGGATGAGAAAGAGTTTGTAATTTCATATGCAACAAATTTAGCTATTCATTTTAATGATGTTATTCAAGATCCAAAGGAGTTTATTCATTATCTTCTTGAGGGAACAAAATACATGATTCAAACGAAAGGTTCAGAAATTAACATTTCGAAATTTTTTCAATATTTTGTTCCTCACTGTAATGGCTTGAGCCAAGACATAATTTATAAACGATTCTTTGATTATTATACAAATGAATTTGATAATGTTCGACATATAGTTATTACAAGTCCATTCACGCCAAAAATAATCGATAAAGCATTAAAAAAAGGTTTAAAAATTGTTATCGCAACAAATCCAATTTTTCCAGAAATAGCAACGAAAAAAAGATTGCAATGGGCTGGTTTAACAGAATATATAAATGATTTTCTATTAATTACTCATGGTGAACAATTTAATACAACTAAACCTGATGTTAATTATTATAAGCAAATATTGGATATAACCAATCGGAATGCTGAAGAGTGTCTTATGGTAGGTAATGATTTGTATAACGATGGGGTTGCAAGTTTAATAGGTATGAAGTTTTACCAAATAATAACAAATTCTAGCATTGATGAGTCAGATTTTTTAAGTAGGGATGCAATCAAATCTTTAAATCTAAAAAAAATTAAAGTACATGCCAAAGGAACACTTGAGGATTTTTACAATTTATTATAAATGAAAGTTTACTTATTTTATTTTTCAAGCATGATTTTGATAACATCACTATCAAGTAAGACATGGCTAAGACCAACTTTTTGACCAGGGAATTTTACTGAGGTACCCCAAATATTTGCATATCTAAAATCATCTTTGAATCTTTTATGAATTTTATAACATAAATCTTCGACTGTTGAACCCTTTTTGATAATCATTGGGTCTTCTAAATCTGTTTTTTGACCTGGTTTTTTAAGATAAATTCTCATAATGCCAATTTTTTCAACAATTGCTTCTTTAAGATCCTCTAAACCTATTTTTTGGTCTGCGGATATTGGAACAAAACTACCAATTTTTTTCTCAATTTCAGGAAATGTGGATCTTGAAATAAGATCTATTTTATTTAATACTACTAAAGAAGGTACGTACTTACGGTTACCAGTTAGGTGATCAATAATATGATCAATGGTTAGATTAGGTTCACGCAAAAAGACATCTGCATTTATAATCCTGTATTCTCGCAAAACTGATGTTATAACATCGATTGGAGTTAACGATGGATGACCACTGATCTGTAAACCTCCTCTGTTTCTCTCTTTTATGCTGATTCTTGGTGGTTCTTGATCTAAACGAATATTAGCGTTATAAAGCTCATTTTTAATAATGTTGATATGTTCAAGTTGCGTGGCATCAAGTAAAATAATAATTAAATCGGCATTACGAACAGCTGAAAAAATCTCCCTTCCGCGACCTGAGCCAGTGGAACCACCTTCTATAACACCAGGTAAGTCTATTATTTGAATTTTTGCGCCTTTATACCTTCCATCATATTCCATCATACCTGGAATGGCATCCAGTGTAGTAAATTCATAAGCAGCAACTTTGGATTCTTTATTGGTGATAGCCGTCAAAAGAGTTGATTTTCCTACCGAAGGATAACCAAGGAGGATTACGGTGGCGTCTCCATGTTTCTTAATGAAAAACCCCGTTCCCTTTCGATTTGATTTGATGGCTCTTTCTACCAGTTCATTATTCAATTGAGCAAGTCTTGCTCGCAAAACTCCAAAATGTGCTTGCGTAGCTTTATTATACTGCATTTTAGCCAATTCGGCTTCAATGTCGGTAATTCTTTGTTCTATTTTTTCAGACATATTTACATCTTAAAGGGAATTGCATTTACTGGATGATTATTTTGTTTTACTATACTCTTTTTTGGTTTAACTAGAGCTAATTTCCACGTATGTTGGTCTTGGAAGGTTATTTTTTAAGCACTCCTGTTCAAGCTTTGCAAATTCCTTGAAAAAAATTACTTCACGTCTTGTTCGTAAATCAAGTACTGTATAGTTTAAATTAGTTTTTTCATTAAAAATTGATTTCTCACTCATTATTTCACATATGTTATAAAATTCTGATTTGTACTTCTTAAAACTATCAGGAAATGATACTTGAAAATGTTTAAAATGAGTTATTGAACTGATAATGGCAAGAAATTCATGTAAATCGTTTTTGAGCGCTGAAACAAATGCTCTTGGTCTTGATGAATATTCAGTCGTATCAAACCACTCATTAATCCAAATCTTTTCATTTTTTTCTAATTTATCGATTTTATTAAATATAAAAATTAATTCATCTATTGAAACATCAATTTCTTTTAGTATAGAAATAGTCACATCCAATTTACGTTCTAATTCACTAATTGAGTCCGATGCATCAAGGATCAGTAAGATGAAATCTCCTTCCACAGATTCCTCTAGAGTGCTTCTGAAAGCATCTATAAGTCTTGTTGGTAAATCTTCAAGAAACCCCACAGTATCTGTTACCATAACCGGTAAATCAAAATATTTGAATGATCTTGTTGTAGTTCCTAAAGTTGTAAAAAGTTGATTTTCAGTAATTGCCTCTGATTTTGTAAGTGCATTCATTAAAGTACTTTTACCAGCATTAGTATATCCAACAAGAGATAATTTCAACATATCAGAATTTGTCCGTGCTTTGCGACGAACTTTACGATCCAATTTTATTTTTTCTAATTTCTTTTTAATAACTGCTTCCTTTTTTCGGTGATCAGCAACTATCTCATCAAATTTTGACTCACCAGATTGTCCAAAACCACGTCTTTCAGTACCACCTGTTGCCTCAAAATCCCCTCCAATCATTTTCGAAAGATACCAATTTTTTTCAAAAACTTCATTATATTGCAATCTAGCTAATTCAATTTGTAATTTTGCTTCTATACTCGAGGCACGATGCTCAAAGATAGTCAATACAAGTTGAAATTTGTCAACTAATAATAATCCAGAAGGCAAAAATGAATTAATGTTAAAATATTGAAGAGGTGTTAATTCAGAACTTACAATTACTTCTAAAATTTGATCATATTTGCTAGCTTCAAAATTTTCCTTCATTCGCTCTAAAAATCCCTTACCAAAGAAATGGCTACTAGTTGGATATCTAGTTTGAGATAGAATTTCCACTGGTTCTTTACCAGCAGAATCTAATAATTCTATAAACTCATCATATAAATTTGGTTTCGCTGGATTATCTAGATATAAAGCTAAAACTAAGGTTTTTGATTCTTTTTTATTTCTTAATCCTTGTTTTTTATCATTATTAACTTGCGATTACTTCACCTACTACTCATTTTACCATTTATTATAAACGAGTTTTAAAGTTAAGAATTTAGCCAAAAGTCAAGATTTGGAACTTCAATGGCTTTTGGATTAAATAATGGTTCACCAAACTCTTTATCAATTGCCTTGCCGTAATATCTTGCCATAGTTTCAATCCATGGTATAATACCTGATGATTTTGGGGTAACTCGAAACTGACTTTTATATGATAAGAGTGCTTCCTTTTTTAGATCGAATTCATTACTGATATCGATAATGACTTTGCTCATACCACTTACATCAGGATTAGGGTTTTCACGTAGGGTTATATAATAAAATAAAGTATTTATTCTATGAACAGGCAAGTCGTGAAAATATTCATCCCATTTAGACAATCTAGAGTAAAATAATGCTCCTTCAGTAATTAATTGTCCTTGATAATGATCTGGGGAATCGTGCGGAGTCATGCCGTAATTAGAGATTAAAATCTTAGGTTTATATGTTCGTAAACGTTCTGCTAATTTGATTCTTGCTTCGAATCCATCAAAAAGTTTGCGATTCGGTAAATCGAGAATCTCGCGAACACCTAATCCCAAAATTTTTGCAGATTGAGTTGCTTCTTCAAGTCGTTCATCTTTATTTATAGTGAATGGGGTTGGTTCTCCGTCAGTTAAATCAATTAAGCCAACCTTTAATCCTTGTTTTGATAATTTCGAAAGAATACCTCCACATCCAATTTCTGCATCATCTGGATGTGGACTTACAACCAAAATATCTAACTGCTTGAATTTAGAAATTAAAGAAATCATATGAAAATCAAAAACTATTTATTTATTATTAGGTGCAAAAGCTTGCATAGTTTCAAAAGCAACTTCAGGAGGAGTCTTATAAGGTAGAAAAACCAAAGGAATATCAGTTATTTTTTCCCATTGTTTCATTTTTTCTTTAGCTTCATCAATGGATCCAGTAATTGAAATATCATCAAGCATTTTATTGCTTATTGCAGTAGCCGCAGCCTCACGATCTTTATTATATAAATTTCGTATCTTATCAGCATCGTCTTTATAGCCCATTCGTACAGCCAATTCGTAATAAAATGTCCCCATTCGACCTATATAATAAGCAATGTGTCTTTTTGCTAATTGGGTTGTTAATTCTGGATTTTCTGAAGCGCAAGAAATAATAAAAGGGGCGATAGTGAAATCCTTTCTAGTTTTATTTGCCTTAGTCAGACCCTTTTCTATTGGTTTGACGAGATCTGAAAAATTTGATAGAGCAGCCCAGATAGGATACCAACCGTCAGCTAACTCACCAGTTAATTCTAAATTTTTAGGTCCTAATGATGCTAACCAAATTGGAACAGGTTTTTCTGGTGTGAAGAAAAGTTTAAAGTTTTTCAGTTTGAAATATTCGCCATCAAAATCTGCTCGTTCACCGCTTAAAAAAGTTCTAATAATTTGAATTGTTTCCCTAGTTCTAGTTAAGGGTTTGCCATACGGGATACCATGAAAATCTTCAATAACGATAGGACCACTGGCACCTAATCCTAAAATAAATCGATTATCAGACAGTTCAGCTAAAGAGGCAGCTGTTGAAGCCAATGTTCCTGGGGATCGTGAATAAATATTAACTATTCCAGTAGCAAATTTTAATTTTGTGGTTACTTGTATGGCCTGTGCGATCAAAGTAAAAGCATCATGACCCCACATTTCAGGAACCACTACAAGTTCATAACCTGCATCCTCAATCATACCAAGATAATCTAACAACATCTTTGGGGGTAAATAATCACTTGAAAGTAAGATACCACGAGACATAATACTTTACTCCTAAAATCCACCAATAATTCGAACAGGTTTTGCAATAACATATAACATTAAATAAACTGCGACACCTGATCCTGCCGTAAAAAGCCATAACCAATCATTGATTCGTCCTAATCTTTTATGAAATGAACGATATTCTTTTTCAAAAGGGAATTTTTTCCATTCATTTTCCTGTGAATTATCAAAACGTTTAATTGAACGAATCACTAAATATGTACATGATAAACCTAACGTAGCTGCACCAACTATGTGAATCAGTAAAAATACATAATAAAATATGGTTGCAAGTCCTTTACCGCCAAATGAATAAACGCCACCAATCTCATAATTCAGCACATAAAAGAATAAAAAAATATAAAGAAAAATAACAGCGGTCACATTTAAAATCATGTGAATTAATGGTCTTTTCTTATTAATAAAATATCTAGCGGTCCAAGCTAAAATTGCTGATAAAACAACAAAAGTCACTCCTATATCGGTATATGTAGTTGCATAAGTTCCAAATAAACCCATCATTATTAATTCACTCATGTGGAAATATGATTAATTGTATCCCAGTTTTCGGCTTATCGGACTTATGGTCTAAGACAGAAAAAGTTGAAGCTTCCAACCTATCACTATACAAATCTTCTTCCGTGATTATCAAATGAGTCATAACAATAGCAGCTGTCAAACCACCAGCGATTCCACGAATAGCAATAGGATTTTTAGAATGTTCTTTGCTGTATTGAGCGATTAATTTTCTGGTATCATAGATTCGTATTTTATCAGTAATTTCTACCAATAGATAATCGTCACGTGGAAAGAAACCTAATGCTTCACTCATATCCATACTTACTGTAGTGTCTTTTGTAATTCTCAGGCTTTGGGGTATTTCTTGGGGCATCGTGTTATACTCCTTTTAGTATTTGTTTTTTAGACTTATTATTGAGTTTGATTGATATCTGGAATTATTTCTTTTGCTTAAATATTTCTTTTGACTAGAGATAATAAATTATTTTATTCTTTTGTAAAAACATCTAAGAAAAATTTTTCTAGCCTATTCATCTTCTTACCTCAATTTTGAGAATTAAAAATTAAAATAGGCACATTTAGTAATAGATATTGTTTTTATAGAATCCTATAATAATAAATTATATTTATTCTAAGGATTATCTTTAGAATAAATTTTTTAGTATTGTAATACTGATTATTATACAAGGAAAACCAAAGACATTGAAGAAACTGCTTCAAAAAGGTGAGAAAATATTGGTATAGCATGGTTAAGTCGAGATAAAACTACTTATAATATTGAAATTGCATTATTAATAGTACTACTTGGCAATATCATGGAAGAGGAACAATTCTACCAGAATTTCGTATAGAAATACTGATTAAATGGAATATTCATGCTGTGAAGGACTATATATGTTACAGAAACGACAAATTGATATCAAAACTTCTCTTTCAGATAATTTTCTGGCTTTAAAGGTGAATTTTAAGGAAGATAATAAATAATTTTATTGGTAAGAACAACTTTCTTTTTTAAAATGTAACCTAATTCGACTAATTTTTCAATATTATTAAGTTCAGTTTCTTTATCTCTTTTAGATTCTTTTATTATATCATCAATTGATGCTTCTTTCAAAGTTAACATTGTTAAAGCAGTTTTCTGAAGTTCTTTCGGAAGTGAAATAATAGTTAGACTGTCTAAATAAGGTTCATCGGGTTTTATATACGTTTTTGTCTCAACTGGTGAGATCATCTCTTGTGAAACATTTAATATTTTATTAAGATCAGTTTCAAAATTTTTTAGACTAGAAATATTGCCAGCTTGCCATTTTTCTATTTTATCACCATATTTACTTAAAAAAATCATCCCGATCTTTTCTAAAATTATTTCTTCGTCAGTCTCAAGAATCCCAGAAATAACGACAAGAAAAGAGGAGAAATCTTTAATGATAAAGTTAAATCCTTCTTCACTGGTAAATTTCCTTACTCCATCCTTCAGCCATTGATGTGAAGCTATATTAAAAGCATTAAGTAAGCCACCAAGTAAAAGAGGATCTATTTGTTCTTTATATTGTTTTTTATAGGATTTTGAAAAAATACACCTACCATCGGGAAGAAGAAGATAGACGCTATCAATGATCATAGATTCATTCCAAAACTGTTAGCATTCCTTCCAGGGCTTTGACAAAAGGACTTTCTGGTTGTTCTAATGAGAAAATAATTTCACCTTTTCCTAATCCTACGTCACATAAGCAAGGAATGATTCCTAAAATACCAAAATTATCATCAATGACATCTTTAAACGTTTCCTCAACCATTTGTAAATGATTTGAATTCATCAATATATCGAGATCATTGTAGACAGGTACTTGATTAACGATTAACCAGGTTTTTTTCTCTAATGCACTGTGAATCCCTTTAAGCATGCTTATTGTTCCTTCAAAATCAGATATATCCAATTTAACAACAATAAAAACAAGATCAGATGCAACTATTGCATTTAATGAAGAATAATGCAATCCTGGACTAGTATCAAAGCAAACATAATCTATTCCTTGCTTTTGTAATTCTCTTTTGGCTCCAAGAATTCTCTCCATAGCTTTCATTTGCCACCTGCGACCTTTTGAAATAATATTTTGTATTGCGGTTGTAGAAGGGTTAGCAAATGCTACCAAAAATTTTCCTTTAGTTTTATAATATGGGGAAAAATCAACCATTATTTCGTCTAATGTCGCTAATTCTTCAATATAATCGTTCAGATACTTTTTTGGTTTATAATTTGGATTCTTAAATCTGGTAGTAAAGGAAGGACCGGAAAAATCAAAGTCAAAAATAGCGACATTCTTACCAGATTTAGCTAACATTGCTGAAATATTAATAGATAAACTGGTTTTACCAGTGCCGCCTTTGAATGAATGAATAGTGAATGTATTCATAGGTTAAACCATTTATAAGTGATATTTTTCAAGTATTTTTTCTAAAGCAATTGTTTCACTTTTATTTATGGTATTATGAGTGTTTTCGAGATTACAATCGACATGGTTTATTAAAGATGTTAATTGAATATTATAAATTCTCTCTAATCTGGCAATGTCATTTTCATCCCGTTTTTGAATTCTACGAAATACTTCATCTTTTGATAAGCCATATTCTGGACGATTTGGATCTGTTATTAATCGTGTCGCTCTGGTTTCTGGTTGAACAGAGATCCAAATTGTAACACCCCAATTACCAATGACAAAAGGAGCCATTCGGCCAATAAAAATTCCCTGACCTCTACCCAAAGCTTGAGCAAGTGTCTGCTTGTCAACAAAATGGTCAACTTCATTTGCAAAATTTTCATCGTTTTTAATTTCTTGAAGAAAATCATCCAAGTGAGCTTCAGAGAAACCCATTCTCCGTGCATATTCACGAATATGTTGTCCAGAACCGTAAATTTTGAGATTAATTCCATTGGATTTCAGCTTATCTCTAAGATTAATAGCTAAAGTATCTTTACCTACACCCGAAAAGCCACCAATAGCAATAATAGGTCCTTTTAGATCCTTAAATGTTGTTATATGAAGATCTTTGCATAATTCAGTTTCATAATTGTACAAAAAGGGAATAAGGGTATAATAAACCATATTTAAATACCAATCAAATGAAAATTTTGAAGATTAAAACCGAAAATGTGATAATTAAAAGCTTAAGTTTGAATTTTTAAAAGATTCAGAATATATCCATTTAGATGTTCAATAATTTTATTAAAAGGTAATCCAATAACATTGTCAATACTACCTTTGACATATTCTATTATTAACGTACCACTACTCTGTATACCATAACAGCCTGCTTTTCCTAAACAATCATCAGATAGAAGGTAAAAGTCAATTAATGAAGCGTTATTTGTTAATGTCACTTCTGTTACATCAAAAAATTCAATGGTTTTATAATTTTTATTTATTTTTTCATCGAATAGACTAAGTGTAACGCCTGTAATTACCTGATGTGTACGACCAGTTAATTCTTGTAATACCTTTATTGCAAGGCTTTTATCGTAAGTTTTTTCATAAATTTTATTATTAAAGAAGACAGTCGTGTCCGAAGTTATCAAAAGGACATAATTCTTTAAATGATTTATTTTTTCAAATAATGCCTGCATTTTAAGGTTACTATTGAATAAAACTAGATTAATGGCATCTTGAAAAGAAGTCGGACCAGAAATTGATTTTTCATTAACTTTAGGAGCAAAACAATCAAAGGATAAACCATATTTTTCGAGAACGTGCTTACGACCAGGGGATTCAGAGCCAAGTAAAATTTTTGACAT
>DAHXPE010000501.1 GCA_027364495.1 Candidatus Heimdallarchaeota archaeon
ATCGAGATCTTCAAATTTAAATGCTGATATTAGAATATTTGATTTGTAGTTTGGTTGAAATAAAAGATAATTTCAATTCAGTCTCAAGCTAATGCTCTCTCTTTGCAAACGTTGGCCAGTGTGAACCAAGTTTCAATTACAAATATTCTTTCAGCACTCCATGATGTATGATTAACAACCGAAGCTATAGTAAATATTTCATCTTGGTTTAAATTTAACAGATAATCATAAAATATCTTAGCTTTTTCACTTTTAAAGGTCATTTAAATATCTTTTTTAGATCTTTTCGATTCTCAGTATACTCTATTAAATTGTCAGTTAATCGATGTAACAGAACAAAAAGTAACCAGTCTTGAATTTATATTCATTGTTCTTACTATAGTTTTATATCCTGAAAAATATAGTAATCAATTCAAGTCAAGATTAATCTAGTTATTTTATTATATACATTTAATAAACTATAATTAGATTCAAAGTCACGCCTTTATAGAAACATATTTAACTTCAGGAGTTTTCTATTAGCATAATGGTAAATAGCATGAAGTCAGTTTATTTGAAACTCTCACATAGTATGATTATCCTTATTTTCATAATTAGTCTTTTGTCGGTAAGTACTCTCAATTCAAATGCTTCAACACATGCGAATAACAGACAACAAATATTAGCAATTTACGATTCAGATGCTTTAGCTTTAGTACAAACCCTATACAATAATCGAATGATAATTGATAATTCACATCTTAACATTACCTATGTTAATGTCGAGAATAATACGCAAATGAACGGTTTACTGAATTATCAAAACTTAAATCAAAAATATGATGAGGTTTGGATTGTTACTGAAAAGATTTCTGATTTCAACCTTCAAATGAACCAAGTAATTAACCAAGTTTTATTAGCTAACCTACCATTATTAATTTGGACCTCAGAATTATGTTTTTTGAATCCAACTATTCTCGATAGATTAGGTGTAACATTTTGTAAGAGTGATCCAGTTCAATATGAAAACTCAAACTTATCTTACGCTAATAAAGATAATTTAACATCGCTCATTGGTGGTCCATTACCTCCTTTAAAATCCTTAATGGGACAAGTGAATGTTGCAAATTTACAATTTAAGACTGGAGTTTACGATATTCTGAATATAGCATCAAATAATTCTCGACCTTTAAACTCACCTATTCCAATTTTATTTCAACCAAACTACAAATCAAATATTCTAATATCAGCATTTAAATTTGAAGATCTCGGATTAAATAATATTACTACAACAACCAAATCTTCTTCAATCGACACTTCATCTATAAATGGTAACTCTATTCAAAAAAAGATAATTTCAATTCAGTCTCAAGCTAATGCTCTCTCTTTGCAAACGTTGGCCAGTGTGAACCAAGTTTCAATTACAAATATTCTTTCAGCACTTACTTATGGAATTAGATTTAATTGGAGTTCTACTTCAAATTTAACTTCATTTTTAACAGGTGCAATAAACGGCTCTTTACCAACCAGTTCCAATGGTAATGTCTACAATATTTTACAAACAGATTTTCATTTCCCCACCATTACTCCTCAACTTGCTACTAATATAGCTATTGGAACCAGTGCTCTCGGGTTATTTGGAATATTAATTATATTCTTGAGAAGATATTGGATCTATATCCTAAGTCTTTTTATTGGTATATTTGCAGTATTCAAGGTTCCAAGTAGAAAAATCAGTGTTATGGACGTTTATCACAACGAAACAAGGCAAAATATTATTGATCTCTTAAATTACAAGAAGAGTCAAGGGGAGACTGTTAGAAATTTGTCTCGTGAATTACAAATTCCACTTCCTACACTGTTATGGCATTTACAAATTCTAGAGGAATTTGAGCTTATTGTAAAAGAAAAAGTAAAACGTGAAATAGTTATTATTTCAATGGATTATATCGAGGAGTTTGATCTTGAGTTAAAGATATTTGAAATGACCTTTAAAAGTGAAAAAGCTAAGATATTTTATGATTATCTGTTAAATTTAAACCAAGATGAAATATTTACTATAGCTTCGGTTGTTAATCATACATCATGGAGTGCAAGAACAGTTATTCGTTATATTAGCAAATTGCTTGAATTAAAGATTATAGAACAAAATCCTGTTGGAAAAGGATACAAAATTAAAATTGAGTATTTTTCCAAATTAAAAGAATTAGTTTAATTATTAGGCATTTTAAAATCATTTAATGAAATATTCAACAAACGTAAAAACTCTTTTTTAAATTTTACAAACCAATCTTCTTGTAATGGTGTTAACTCAAACTTATCTAATTTTGTATTCAAAAATTTTAATATTTCTAATCTTTTCTCAAAAATAAAGAAATATTCGCTATCAAAATATATTCAGGAATTCCTTGTTAACCCGCTTATTCAATCATAAAAATGAATAAAAAACTAGTACGCAATTACTTGGGCAATCATTGCTCCTCACTTGTTATTATTCTGTCAGCTAGCTGGTTAAAAGATATAAATTTTACTTCTTTATATTCAGAATCTTTAATTAAGTTTGAAATATTTGGTATCAGCCATGAATTTATATCTAGAATTTTAGCTTTCGATCTTTTTAAGAAACATTTATTGAAACTATGGAAATTTTTAGTTTTAATTATCTCTAAATAGTACTCAACATCATTCCTTAAATGTTTCAGTCCTTTAAAATCGTCTACTATATCTAAAATTTGCTTTATCAGATCTGAAAGACTATTAAAAGATTTTTTGGAAATTGAAATCTCTAACGTGACTATTAAAATTAGTGAATTCAATTTTAAAAAAGGTCTTTTATCTAGATAATGTAAGAGTGTATAGAATTCTTCTACAAGATCTTTAAGAGAGTAATATGTTCCCAAATATGAATAGACATATAATTGAGCATAAGTTTTGACATATATGAAATCTGAAATTGATTCCAAAGAATGTTCGGTTAAGAAAATATGTTTGTATTTTTCAAGTTTAACTTCTAAATTAGGAGTTTTAAAAGTGTTATTCGAGGATGAAGAAATTTTTCCTTCATCTAAAGCTAGTAATAGTAAATAATCCAAGAAAACACTATTAAACAAGCCACCAAATGGGGTATCCAATATATTTTCATTATTCTCGGTCAATGAAAGTGTACTATCTAGCCAATCTTCACACAATTCCAAACAATTCTTCAATTCGGTACTTGCTGGAGTGGTAAGTTGATTGTATTCATTCTCAAAGGTTTTAATTTTTGAAATAGTAAAATTAAAGTATTTTTCTAAAGCAATCATTAATTTAAAACTGATAATATTAAGGGGATCATCAGTTAAAGAAAAATATTTGTTATTTTGTTTACTTTCTTCTACTCGACCGAGTAAATATCTAATCTTTTGAGATTTATTTCTTAATTTATTTTCAAGGCTTTCAATAGATGGCAATTCAACATAAGGTTGGAACGTTATACTTTCTAATATTTTGGTGTCATCCACTCCAAGAATAAATTCTAAGAGGTTTGTGGCATTAGTATTGCCAAGAATTGTGTAATGGCCAACAATTTCTCTATAAAAATCCTCAACAGGAAGATTATTAGAATAATAAAAGTCTAAGGGGTCAAATTTTTCCAATGATAGATCAAGCAAATAAAATTGTTTAAAACATCTATTTGACCAGGTTATTAAATTTTTTTCTTTTATCAAACTAAGATTTGAACACAATAAATAATATAAATCTCCTGAACTTCCTAAAATTCTCAAATGATTGTCAAGAATATGTTTTTCTTGTAATGTGAGTACTTTTTGAAATTTAGGAATTTCGTCAAAACTAATAATCTGATTAACCAGTTTTTCCAAAGAGTGTTGCTTTTCAACTTGAATTGTAAGTGCATTAGTCGATAATAAGAAAAGTAAGTGAATCGGTAAAAAGATTTGAAAGTTTAAAATATTTATTTTAAATTCAAAATATAAATTATCTTTCTGG
>DAHXPE010000510.1 GCA_027364495.1 Candidatus Heimdallarchaeota archaeon
CTATGATGGAAAAATAAAAGCACTTGTTGCTTCCTTAGAAGGAGTTGATATTGATGAGAAAATCAAATCCGCTCCAGTAGGAATGGTTGCAGCAGCTCCATCAGCTAGTTCTGCTCCAGTAGCTTCATCTGGTAAAAAAGAAGAAGCTAAAAAAGAAGAAGAACCTGCTGCAGGCAATGACATGGGTCTCGACAGTTTATTCGGTTAAATTCTAAAAACAGTTTTAAAATATAATTTTCTTTTATTTTCTCTCTTTTGACTGTTTTTTTATCGAATAATAATATTTTTTTACTTCCAATACTTCGAATAATAATTAGTTTAAATTTTCCGGATTCTAGCATCATGCCGAGGGTTTTAATTAAAGATAGTAGTTTTGAACAATTACAAAACAATTTAATTTATACCATAATAATAAGGCAGCATGGTTTTATTATTAAACAAATAACAAACGATGAATCCCTTGAAAGCGTTTTTATAACCAAAATTGAACCCACTCAAATAAAAAAATTTCAGTTACTTGAGAAAAACAAAGAATTAATTTTATACTCTGAATTTACTGCTCCGGATAATAAAACCTACTCATTTGCCATGACATCATTAGAACTACCTGTTAGTATCTTATTTGACAAAATTATGAAAATAATTGATCCATATTATGAAGAGAAAAGCCTTTTATCAGAAGAGAATGAAAAAGAGAAGAGCTTAGTTGAAACTCAGAATGAAAAAAACTTTTTAGTTGCATTTGACAAATTTGTCAAAAAAACCCAGTCATTGGTGACACAACCATTTATCCAAGGTTTAAAAATAGTACAATTAGGAATACAGAGTTTAGAGAGATCAATTAAAGCTGGAATAGAATCAATTTCAAAACCATTTAATAAAATCGCGGATGTACAAGAAAAAACAACGTTATTAGAGAAGGATGTTCAACTAACAGAATGTTTGGTTCAGGTAAATAAATTATATTTAAACCATATTGATTCTGCATTGGTCGTTGACTCTGTTACAGCGAATGGTATTACTAATCACTTTTTGAATATAGAAAATAGTAAGGAAAATACAGTTGATTTAGACAAACGAACTGTTATTTTACTCCATCCATTTGGACTAGATTTAACAATCTGGAAACCATATATCAACTACTTTACCCGAAAAAACTATCGAGTTATAGCTTTTGATATGAGAGGTTGGGGAGCATCAGAACAACAGAAAAATGATGACTACAAATTCTCTGACTATTATTCGGATTTAATGTCAATAATGGAGAAAAAGAACCTTTTAGAAAAAGAAAATGATCTTATTATTGTAACGGCATCAATAACTGGATTGATGTTATTAAATAAAATTGATGATAGACTTATCAAGAGAAAACATCTGCAACTAATTTTATTATCTTCATCCGACCATATAACAAAAGATGTACAAGATATTATAAAAAAAATGCCTTCACCTAAAACTTGGGGACCTCTAAAAAGATTTGGTAAGAAAAAAATAAAAGAAATCATTTTAACAAAGGGAATAGAAAATGAAAGGCAGGAAGAAATTATTTCAAAACTTCTTTCATCTGACAATAAAGTTACTTTTGAAACTTTAAAGAATTTACGTGAAAAAGAGTATTTAGATGGGTTAAATGAGAACCAGCTAAAACAATTTCCATTTGAAAGGGTGTTATTAATTTTAGGAGAAAAAGATTTATTCGTCCCAGTAGAAAATGCTAAACACTTAAACAGTATCAATAATGTAACTATTCGAGTAATGGAGCAAGCAAATCATTTTATAGCCTTTGAAAGACCTGAAGTTATTGTAGAAGAAATTGATAATTGGTTGCAATCTTAATCAAATAAATGATAACTTTTAATAATAAACCCAAAAAAGTTCATTTAGTCAATAAAACAAAAGACTTGACTAAAAATAACTTTAGTTATTTTTTGATCGATATTTTATTTTGTAATCATAAAATAAAGTTCGTTCTTAAAAGAAAAATGACAATCATTTTTATTTAATATGTAATCTAAATATTTTAATTTAACAAAATCCTTTCAATATAGAAAGGATACGGATAATGTATTGTCAAGGTAGCCAAGCTTGGTTACGGCGCCGCACTGGAAAAATGATTTCTTGATTATCATTAACCTGAAATGCGGTGTCTTCACGGACGCGTGAGTTCAAATCTCACCCTTGACGCCATTTTTCCTTTTTTTCTTATTTTTTCTGTTTTTTTAGTTACTTGAAATATAAATTGAATCATTATTCGTTTTAAAACTTTTATATAGAAGGTTCTTACAAGAAAAAGTCAGCTTTTTGAATTTATTTTTGTTTTCTTGAGCTAAATCAGATTATTTTTGAACGAATTTGAGCAACAATCTTAAATATACTTTATGATCAAAAAATTTTTTACAAATAACATTACATTTCAACCAGAATTCCCTCAGGATCAGCACAATTATCTTCATATAAAAAGATATAGTCAAATATAACACCGGGAACTTTAAGCGTTTCAATGTCAAGATTTTCTGGTTGAACTATTTTTGATTCTTTACCATTATCATCCGATTTAAATATTGCAATTACTTTTTCAAAAAGAGTAATGAATCTAGAACTTTGAATAGTTGTCTCAGGTAACGTTTGAGTGATTTTATATCCCTTTTCGAGCGCATCGAGTGCTATTGCATAATAGGTTGGACCGGCACCTAAATTAGAAAGGCAAACCAACTCATAAAAGGGAAGTATAAGCCTTGGGTCAACCCTATTCATTATAAATAGCATAGAAATATCTTGTAAAAACATTACAGCTTTTAAATATCTTTTAGCTTTTATAAGGACTACAATAAAATTAAGTTCTTGTATAATTGGTATATTATGAAAAACTATATTCCTTACATCAGCAAAATTTTGATCCTTTAGTACCTCAAGCCTATATTGAGCTAGAAACATTTTAAGCTTTGAGTATGCAATTCGTGTAGCAATAGATTTAGTTTTACATGCCTTGTTACTTTGTTTATATGTTGTAATAACCTTTTCGATAAAAGGAACAACAAAATCTGGTTTCATTTTAGCTAAGTTGGTAGCATAATCTAATGCTAGAGTAAGAACATAATTTAACTCATCAAAATTATTTGTAATATCTATTAAAGATAACATAATATAACTGTAGTTATTAAATGACTCAGAATTATTTTCCTCGTTTAAATAAGTGTCTGCTTTAACCCTAATCTTATTGATTGAGCGTATTAATTTTATATTTGGGATAGAATTAATGGATTTTTCTGATGAACGTATATTGTTAACGATAATAGACATGAACTAACCAAAATGTAATGTTTTATTTTTTTAAAAAAATATTTGAATTAGTAATTCAAATTCATCTTTAATATAAAAAAACTATAATATTATTATTAAATTTTCTATATCTATTCAAGATCTTATCTGAGTGTTGAAAGTCAATGTCTTTTGCTTCTGATGTTTTAATCGAGAATAAAAAACGAATTGTTGATACTTATAATATTCAATCTGGCTTAGATTTTAATGATTTAAAAGTATTAAGTGAGGTTAGTTTATTCAATCGTTTTGGAGAAACTACAATACAGGAATTACAACTTCTCCAATCAAATGCGAAAAAAAATGATGCTTCTGATTTTTCAGTAGCATTTGTTTCGAAAAAATTGTTTGATGAAACAAATCCTTCTGATTATGAAAAAAATTATCAACAGTTTACCAATTATATTGAAAATTTAAACCAAATTTGGGAGAAATCAAAAAAGAAATTAACAAATTTGGATCCATTTTATCCAGATCAATTATCAAACGCCAAAATTGAGTCTGTAAAGGATGGAATAATAGTGTATCACACTCTCAATCGTTTTGTCAAAAGAGATAAATCTGGGATTCCAGCAAACATGAGATACAAAATAATGGGATATGCTTTGGGCAGGTTTCATTCTCAAGAATATACTAAAGTTTCATTAGATCCTTATAAATCTTATTTCGCTTATTTAAAAGAATCAAAGGTTGATAAAAAAATTGTTGATAATTGGGAGAAAACTTTTGAAAAAATAAAAGGATCTAGTTATATTTTAGGTGACTGTAGCCTAGAAAATGTTCAGTATAATGCATTAGAGCCAGGCAAGGGGAAATTAGATTCAATTTGTTATGTAGATCCAGTTTTTCTTAATAATAGAGATCGATATGAAGATATATCTGGTATTCTAGCTTCTTTAGGTCGAGAAATAGTATATAATGCTTTAGTTTCAAAACCTGAGGGATCGTTAAGAGAATTACTTGCTAAAACATTCCGAGCAATTATGGATGCCTCTAAAGAAATTTTATCGTCTTACAAACTTATTCATCCAGACTTTTTCAAACAAACCGCAATTACAGCTGATTTCTTCACAGGAACATTTTTACTTCAGTACTCCGGTCAATTCAATGGACAAGATAAATTTTCTAGCTCTTTCAGGGATGAGTTACAGGTCTTAGGAACACAGTTTTTAACTGACCAACCAATCAATGAATCGCTCAAAAATTAAAAGTGGTCCCGTTTTTC
>DAHXPE010000517.1 GCA_027364495.1 Candidatus Heimdallarchaeota archaeon
AAACGTATGAAGTCCCGGTTAACTTATTTAAACAAATTTTAATCCCTGTGATAAAGAAGAAATTTGTAATTTTTATATTAACTAAATGGAAAATCTATTGCTTTTGCTAGTATAAAAAAAATAAAATAAAGGTTTTAAGTAATGAGAAGAGGATTTTGGTTAATTAATTGTAATTTTATTTTTTGCAATAACTGAAGTAATTTGGCTAAATCCACACCAGGCATTGAAACACTTGAATTTTTGATATTGATACTTACTACTGGTTTTGTTCTATCAAATAAAAAGAAAAAAAGAAAAAAGAAATCTTATTTGAAATCTAATACAATCAATAAAAAAGAACTGGTTTTAATAGAAAAAAGGAAAACTGAAAATCAAGTAAAGGAAGTAAAGCTAAAAAAATTATCAAAAAGTATTAGCTTTTTATCTCTTCTAGGAGCATCCATCTGTCATAATGATAAGTGCTACTGATATTATGATGTGAAGCACTAAAATTACTACCATTTCCATTTTGATTTTGAACCGATCTCCATTGAACGGAACAATTATACGTACCAGCAGGTAAAGGAGCTGTCATAAAACTCAAAGTTGGATAATAATTTATTTGACGCATATATCCATTAGTTGGAGCATTATTATAATACACAATTGGTATTGTTGTGTTTCCTACTCCCTGAATCACTAAAGCTACCTGGTATTCTGCAAGAGTATTAAAAGTAGAATATAATGTAAGTAAGAAAGGAGCACTAAATTGGATAAATATTTGTGAATTCGCACTTATTGTAAAATTAACCTGAGTCCTATTCATTATACTCCATTGAATATTATTATCAAATATGTAAGCTTCGTCTTGCCATGATTTGAAGGTTTCATTAATAATTCCAGTTTGTGGTAATATTTGAGTCGTTTTTACGTTATTAGTATTATATTTTGGGTCGATTGTTGGAATTCCTACATAAGCTATCCCCGCTCCTACCACTAACGCTAAAATTGCAGTTGCGATTATCGAAAATCTTATTTTTGCCATATAAATATCAATCCGAATTTTCAGCTCCAAATAAACCCTCACAGTTATAAAGACTTCCAAAATACGCTCCCAAACTATATAAAAGAATTATTTTTTCCCTTAGGTTCAGAATGGTAATTATCTCGATTTTATAACTCCAATTCTTTGGCAATGATCTGTTATGATACATTGAGAACATTTAGGGGAAATTGGAACGCATATTGTCTGGCCATAGCTTACAAGTAAATCATTTATTGGAATCCACCATTCTTTTGGCAACTGTTTTCTTAATATCATTTCAACATCATCAGCAGTTCGAAACACTGGATTTCCCTCCTCATCTAGTTTTTTAAATGGAACATATCCCCACCTCTGAGTTATTCTAGCTACATGTGTATCAACACAAATTCCTGGTTTATTAAATCCCAAAGTGACCACTAAATTAGCAGTTTTTCTGCCAACACCCTTGAATTGTAATAGTGTATCAATTTCATCGGGCACGTTCGAATCAAATTCATTTACTAAACGTGAACATAATTCAATTATTTGTTTTGCCTTGTTTGCATAAAAAGCAGTTGGATATATAAGTTCTGCCAATTTTTCATTTGAAAGCTTCATAAATTCTTCGGGAGTGGATACCACTTTATATAATTTTTCAGTTATCTTTTCAGTTACTTCATCTTTCGTTCTTAAACTTATTATACAGCTAATGAGAATATGAAATGGATCTGAATCTCTTTTTGTTTCTAGATTATTTGAAATTAATGCTCCTCTTCCACCAGTATTTCGAAATTCTTGAATAAAAGTTTTTATTTTTGATAGAATTTCATCAATAGCTACTTCTTTTTCCTTGACTAGAGAAACATTTGAGTGCTTTGTTCGTTGTTTTTGCGTTTTTTTAATAGTTTTGGAATTTTTAGGTATTTTATTCGTTGATTTTGGCATTAAATTTCTGAATATTTTTCCTTTTAAAGATTTATCCGTAATTGCTTGTAACTATGAGAAATTTATTTAAAAACTGATTTTTGAGTTAACCCAATATAGGTTTTTTATTAAAAAATATTTCGATTTTAAATGCAATAAGAATCAATTTTTTTTAAAAATAAACTATAGAATTTCCTTAATAAACATAACAAAATGTAATTATATATTCTGTATCGGAGAAATCTTGCATGGTGAAAATTTCTAAATTAGCCAAATCATCGGAATCTAAAGGCAAAAATATAAGTTATGCTTTTTTTAAAGACCAATTTGAAAATATGCCTGTTGAAGTAAAAAGCAACTTAACCTCTGTTATTGATTTAGGTGACTTTAAAGGTGAAGCTAATCAAATTTATGTCTCCTATAGTGCTTCTAAACGAGTTTTGACTCTTGGTTTGGGTGATAGAGACAATACCACTTCAGAAAAGATTCGTAGAGCTTTTGGAACGCTGGGTTCTAAAATAAGAGAACTAAAAATCCAATCTGTGGCTATTAATCTTTCTGAATTATCTGATAGAATGCACTTAGAAGCAGCAATTGAAGGAATCCTATTAGGAAATTACCGTTTCACTACTTTTAAGACATTAGATAAAGACTCAAAGGTACAGCTTGATGAAGTTGTTTTTATTAGCTCTTTTTCAATATTTGATGAAGTCTTAAATTATGCTCAAGCTACGGTTGATGGAACCCTTTTGGTCCGCGAGCTAGGAAATTTGCCTTCAAATATTCTTACACCAACTTATTTGGCTGAAGAATCTAAAAAATTAGCTTCTCAAAGTATTTCTGTTAAAGTTTTAGAAAAAGAAGAAATCTTAAAGGAACGAATGGGATTATTTGAAGGTGTTTTCAAGGGTTCCGCTCATGCAGATCCACCCAAATTTATAATAATGGATTATAAACCTGATAAATTTTCAAAGACTCTCATTTTAGTAGGTAAAGCCATAACATTTGATTCTGGTGGAATATCTCTAAAACCTGGAGAAAATATGGGAGATATGAAGTTTGATATGTTAGGTGGTGGTGCTGTTATTGGTGCAATGAAAGCAATCAGTCAGGTTAAACCAGAAAATATTCGTGTTATTGGATTAGTTCCTTCTACTCCTAACCTTCCAGATGCTTTTTCTTATCGACCGGGTGATATTCTAATATCTAGAATTGGCAAAACAGTTGAAGTAACTAGTACTGATGCCGAAGGAAGAATGCTTTTAGCTGATGCTCTTGGATATGCCCAGGATTATAAACCTGACCTTGTTTTTGATTTTGCTACACTAACCGGTGCTATTGTCGTTGGCTTAGGTTCTATAAACGCTGCTTTTTATTTAAATGAAAAAAGCGAACAGCTTAATATAAAAGACTTACTTTTTAAATGTGGCCGTAATACAGGAGATTATGTCTGGCAAATGCCTCTCGATGATGAATATTTTGATCAGATCAAGTCTAGCTATGCTGATATTAAGCAAACAGGCGGCCGACCTGGTGGCTCTATAACAGCAGCAATGTTCTTAAAGCAATTTACTGATTATCCATGGGTTCATTTTGATATAGCAGGTACCAGTTGGACTGGATCAGGAAATAAAGGTTCTAATTATAAAGCTCAAACTGGTGCTACTGGTTTTGGCGTTAGATTAATTATTGATTTTATTCGAAACTGGAAATAAAAATTAGCGATTAAATATTAGTGATTATTTATGTCTAATGATGATATAAACCAAGAATCAACATTATCTGTAAAGACTCCTTGGGGTTCTTTGGTAAAAAGTCAAGCCATTCAGAGTTCACTTACTTCTTTGAGGGTTGATCTTAATGCAATTAATAAGCGTATTAATGAACTCGAAAAAGTAAAAACTAGTAATTCTTCTCCTCTTCCCTCTTTACCTTCCCCAATGAATGATGCTGCAATAAAAACACTGTCTCAAAAACTTGATTCTTTAATGACTGAAATCAAAACTTTAGATCAACGACTAACTACATTAGAAAATACAAAAACTCAAGGTACTAATAACAATCTTGCATCTGATCCAGTTACAAGAGTCCTTTCTTCATTTGAAACCAGAATTGTTCAAGTTGAAAATAGAATGCGCGATCTTGATTCTAAATTTGAAAAATTTAGTAGTAAAACTTTGCAAATTCTTGAGCAATTAAGAAAAGGATCTTTTTAAAATTAGAGGATATGTGTGGAATCATTTGATTCCTCTTGCAATATTTTCAATATTCTTTCAGTTAAAGTTTTTCCAATTCCATCAATTGTGACTAAATCATCTGGAGTGGCATTTGCTAAATTTTGAATTGTTTTAAACTCTTCAAGTAATTGATCGGCTTTAGTTCTATTAACACCAGGAATTGAAGCGAGAATGAATCGTTGGATTTCTTTCATTGGGAAAGTTTTTGATATTGTGTGCAAAGAAGGTTTATTTTTAGCACTTTTTTGCTCTCTTTTAGCAAACGCTATTATCATATCCACAGTTTCTGATTCAGTAATGGTTCGCAATACTGGCATTTTGTAATTTAAAACAATAGTAGCAATGGCCCCTTTTATAGCTGATGGAGCAATGTTTATTTTTATGTCAGTTTCCTGTCCCTCTAAAATCAATATTGGCTTTCTATAAGTTGATAATTTATTACCTATTTGATCAAATAATCTTCCATCAATTATTGATTCTACAAAGTCATGCATTGTCTTTCGTTCAATAACACACTCATTTGATACTTTATAGTCACCTTCAGGGAGATTAACCAATTGTATTTTTACATTTTCTGATTTTTTCAGTAGTCTTGGTACTTGAGAACGTGCTTCCCTGTTATCTACTAATATTAATAGCTTATCAGACTCTTCTGGGAAATTTATTTCATTTTCTTCTGCCTGTTCATTAATTAATGGCTTTTCTTTCTGCCTTTGCTTTTCATAGGCATTT
>DAHXPE010000530.1 GCA_027364495.1 Candidatus Heimdallarchaeota archaeon
AAAAACTTTTAGAAGAAAATAAGAAAAAATTCACGTATTCAATACGTTTAGACAGGGATGAAAAAGAAGAATTTATTATTCGTCCTTTAAATGGTTATTTCCTAGCCCAAAAAATTTAATAATAAGTAGGGATTTATTGAATTGGCAAAAGGTTATATTAAAAAGTATCCAAATGGGACGTTCCATTTAAATGGTAATCATATCTTGGAGGAAACTGGCGAGCTTACTAAAGAAATAAATCATTTTGAAAATACAGGCATAAAAATTCAGGAATATGGTCAACTAAGTAAAATAGCAATTGTAAAAGAAATGCATGAGGTTATATGAACAGTTTTTGCTCTACTCTTTATTATAATATTCAAGAAGAGTTAGAAAATTCGATTCTAACAACTTTGAAAAGATTCAAAGAAGATGGATTCATAGAATATTAAATTTAATAAATAAATCTATAAACGTTTTAAAATAAATAAAATATTCATTTTAATCTTTTTTTTGTAATTTCTTCTTTTCTAAAAACCTAATGCTAGTCCATCAGCTCTTGGATCTGATCCAGCCTCGTAAATGTTTTGTGAGATTTTTCTAATTATCTGTCCACGTCCGAATATCGCTCTTCCATGTCCTGAAACTGGTTGAATTGTATGTCCTTTTGCCACTAACTCACTCATAACCGATATTGGTATTCCTTCTTCTAATGATACTGCTCCTCCTCCGTTTCCATCATTAATACAAAACCTTGGTGCATCTAGCGCTTGCTGTGGATTCATATTATACTCAAACATATTTAACAGTACTTGGACATGACCTTGAGGTTGCATGAATGCTCCCATAACACCAAAAGGACCATATAATTTGTTATTATCAGTGTAAGTCACCATACCTGGAATTATAGTATGATATGGTCTTTTGTTTGGTTCGTAAATATTTGGATGACCTTCTTCAAGTGAGAAATTTGCCCCTCTATTTTGTAAACTAAATCCGCATCCCTTTGGAATAATACCCGTTCCAAATCCATTGTAATTAGAGAAAGTAAAAGAACAGGCATTTCCTTCGCCGTCAGCTGTTGCGAAGTAAACTGTATCCGATGATGCAAAAGGACTTCCTTTAACAACATCAATTACAGCTTTATTTGGATTTAATAGCATTCGCCTTTTTTGGGCATAACTTTTTGATAATAATTCTTCTACGGGAACTTTAACTTTTTCTTGATCTGCAATATAGTATCGAGTGTCTGCAAATGCTAGTCTCATAGCATCTATTACTGTATGGAAATATTTAGCTGATAAGTGTTCTATATACTTAAAATCTATTTCCTCTAATATATTTAAGGCTAAAAGAGCAGTTAAACCCTGTCCATTAGGTGGTATCTCATGAATCCGTTTATCATGATAATCAACAAATATTGGTTTCGTCCATTCGCTTTTATGTGAAGCTAAATCTTCCATTGACAGAACTCCTCCTTTAGACTGTATAGCTGAAACTATTTCTTCGGCAATTTTACCTTTGTAAAAGGCATCCTTTCCATACTCTACAATTTGTTCAAATGAATTTGCAAGAGTTACATTTCTCATTAATTGTCCTGCTTTTGGTGCTTCTCCGTTCAACAGGAGTTCATTTGCGTTCAATCCATTCAACAGTTGATATTTATTTTTAGCCCAAAATAAGCTGGTAATTGGTGATACTGGAAATCCCTCTCGTGCTAAAGTAATTGCTGTTGAAAAAACTTCACGTCTTTCTTTTGTACCATATTTTTCTAATAAGTCTAAGAATCCAGCAACTGCACCTGGAACAGTTACTGTAAATGGATGCAATTCAGGGAGTGATAACCCATTGATTCCTTCAGCTTTAATTTTACCAAATGATAGGTCTTTTGGTGAACGTCCGCTACCATTTATACCAATAACATCATTTTTAGAGTTATCAAAGTATAATGCAAACATATCACCTCCAATACCACAAGAACATGGTTCAGTTACATTTAATACAGCAGCAACAGCCACTGCAGCATCCACTGCATTTCCTCCAGCCCGTAGAATTTTCAAACCTGCTTCCACGGCTAAAGGTTGAGATGCTGCGACCATCCCGTGAAAACCATACACTGTTGATCTTCTAGAGTTAAAAATCATATAAAAAAGCCTTAAAGCATCGTTTTTTAAAAAACAAATTTTATCGCAATTAAATTTTTTTCCTAAACAAAAAAGCCTATAAATCAGGAGGAAATGATAAATTAATTAACGGAATTCTAATTTACAAATTAAAGTTAAATTTTATTCTAATTAATAAAAATATGTCTACTTAATCTTTGGGATTTTCATGATATTTACAAACAAAATAAATGGATATTTTGGTCTTGGCATGTTTATGGCTCTTGACATACTATTAGGTTTTGTTTTTATTAGCATGCATGATGATCCATATGCTGTCTTAGTTCTTGAATCTACATTTACCCTGACTGTCATATTAAAGACGACCTTACTAGTCATTGCATTACTTATAATTCAAATATCACTTGCTTTTTTGTATTCAATTAAGTCTATTAGAAATGAACAAAAATTTGAAATATATCCGACCTTGTCAAATGATGAACATTTAAATTGGGGTAAATTTCAACCTGAAGAAGTTCAGGAAATTTTACTTTCTATTGCTACACAAGCAGGAGTAGAGATTAAAAAAGCATACATTAGTACAGAGATTATTCCCAAAGTTTTTAGTTATAACTTCATTAAAAAACCTGTAATTATTCTTAATGCTAATTTGCTTCAAATTTGTTCAAGTGAGGAGTTAAAAGCGGCAATAAGTGTAGAACTTGGCTTTACTAAATCATCATACACTTCCATTATAACTTATTTAAATTATTCACTCAGATATTTTCTGATTCCGTTATACTTGATACCATTTTTATTTCTTGCACACGGAATAATTTTGACCTGGTTTAATTATAATCTTTTTCAGTTTGGTTATCAAAGAGTGATAACACAATTTTTCTTCATAATAGCTTTATTTATCGTTACTTACATATTGTGGAATTTTCATCAGATATTTTCAAAGTTAGCAAACAGAAATGTCCAGTATATTGCTGATAAACGAGCTACCAAAATTGTTGGTAAACGTAACATGATCAACATGATGGTTAAACTAGGACAAAGAACCGAAGCACTTGATCTTCTACTTGAAGAAATTAAATGGTTGGAATCGTTACAGATAGGAAGAGTATATCCATTTGATGAGAAACGACTAATAGAAATATTACCATTATTTCCAAGTGATGAATTAAGTGAAGAGGTTGCTCAAAGAATTGCACCGAATATTTTCATCAAATCTAGGTTAATTGTTTTGGAACAAACATATGGGCTTGAAATTCCTAAATTAGATGAGAAAATAGAAAAAGCTGCTGTTATGCTTCGTCAAAAAAGAAAAAAATTTTTAGAAGAAGAACGCGAGAAAGCAACAGAACAGGGTATTCAGAAAAAAAACTTAGGCGAATCGACCATAGACTGGCGAAAAGCAGATGAAGATGGAAATCTTGAATTGGATGCAAATGAGATAGAAATTTTTATTAAAACTCTAAAACAACATAAAAAAAAATTGCTCTTTGAAAACGAACTGTCCGGAAATCTGTTATTTAAAGGACGATTACCAATTAATAAAAGGATTTTAGCCGTCTATAATACAAATAATAACATGTAAAATTCTTTTTATGTTTTATTCAAATTTTCAATTCTACTGTTTCTGAATAATCAATTTTTTCTCTTTTCTTTATCCAACCAACTATCGCTATTAGAGGATAGTACCATTGCGTAAGAAATAAATCATTTTCAACAGCATATTGATCGTAATCACTCGTTATAAGTTGATCAACGAAAAAATTGATTTGAGATTCTTTTAGCTTCGTTTTTGGACCCCATGAATGGAGAATTAGATCTTTTATTCTGTTTTTTTCGTAATCATAATTTTTTAAGAATGCTTTTTTAAATTCTTCAGAATAAGGAGGTTTAGCATTAACACCAGGGCTAATTATCTGCCATTGAATATCTTGTAGACCAAACTCATGAAAGATTTGAGGTAGATTAGCGCCAAAGGTACTGTCTCCATGATCAAACCTAAATTTTCCTATAACACAGAGCTGTTGCCAAATTCTAGTTAATTTTAAATTTGTTCTCCAGCTGAAATCTGGTCTGTACACATAAGCTCCATAATTAATATTCTCAACACAAAAAATTCTACCAGTAGAGTTTAGTAAATTAAGCATATGTTCAAGTGCGGTTACTGGATCTGGTACATTTACCAGCAACTGTTGGCACATTACTAGATCAACTAATGGAAGATTTTTCTCATCTATTTCATACACATTGCCTTGAGCAAAAGAAATATATTTCGATAATTGTTTGTTATTTACAAAATCGTTAGATGCTTCAACTTGCGATTTGGAATTATCAAACCCAGTAATGTGACCGTTTGGCATGATAAAAGGAAGAAATTGTATTCCAAGAGGACTATAACCAGAACCAATGTCATATATTTGTTCATTAGCTTTAAGATTCAAAAGAGGAATAAAAAAATTTCTAATTTGATCAGTTGACCAAAGATCGATTTTTTTCTTTAAACTGAACTTGCTCCAAAATGTTTCTTGGTCTTGGTTCAAATTACATACCTCATTAGTAGGTTATTCGTTTTAAATTTTTACTAATAAAGTTTTTTCTCTCAAAAATAGAACAAATGACTTTTTTTGACAAACAAGTTTAGGAAACTTTTTTAATTAATAACACTTACAAATGTCAAAATACTAGTTTTAAAATTTCATATAAATTATAAACAAGAATTTTCATAATTTTCAACTCCTAAGAACTAATCAGAAAAGTTAAATAAATATTATAGTTTGATGTTTTTTTTTTGGAGAAATCGTCATATGAGTGAACCCGAACAAAAAAGTGAACCTAAACAAAAGGAATCTAATCAAAAGGAACCTAAAAAATCAAATAATGTTATTATTAGAGGCTATCCAAAAACTATTTACCTCTGGCCGTCTATGGTTGCGGGCTTTGTTATTTTATTGATTGATTTTGCGCTACGATCTATAGGTCATTATCCACAAAATCTAATAATTAATGGTGTTGCAACACATGGTTTGGATAAATATAATGCCTACCTTGCATCAATATGGCTATTAATTTTATTTTTCAATTTAATAGTGATTTCTTTTGATTTTAGCTTAGGTAAGACATTTACTATTTTTGTAACGATAGTTGTTGTAGTATTGCTCTACATTCTTGTAAAAAATGCGCTAAATTTAAATGTTGGACCATTACCAGATTTTAAGGACATACTAGCATCTTTTGATATCATTGCCAGCGCTAATTTTTATACTTCGATTTCGATACTGCTATTAATTCTTTTCCTTGCTTTATTTATCGAAGCTCGATTTAATTTTTGGGAATTTGAGAGCAATAGAATCATACACCATAAAGGTATATTTCAACGAGATGAAAGTTTCAATACCCAAAACAGTAGAGTTATTACATCCACCGATGATATTTTTGAACTAATACTATTTAGAGCTGGAACTATTCATATTATTGATCCTGAAAAGAAACTACATGTTATTGAGAATGTTTACAATGCTACACACAAAGATAAAAAAATTCAAGATTTATTATCGGTTGTCAGAGTTAGAACTGATACCTAAATAAGTAATTTTTAAAATCTTATCTATAATATTCTCTTTTTTACATAATCAATTATTTCATCAACCTTCATTGGAAGAGTTTCTTGTTCCTCTGTTTTAAGATTTTTTATAGTTATAACATTAGACTCCAATTCTTTTGAACCAATAACAATAACGAAAGGAATCTCAACTTTTGAAGCAAAAGCAAATAATTTTTTCATAGATCGGCTAATTAAGTCAACTTCAACTCGTAATCCAGCTGATCTTAAACCTTTTACTAATTTTATTTCAGTTGGTATATCTTCCTGCATCATTTTTACTAAAACATCAGATCTGGTTAATTGATTCTGGGAAGGAAGTAGATCAGTCTTAAATAATTCAACACACTGTACCAAACGATCAAAACCAAGACCAAAGCCAGTCGCAGGGGTATCATGACCACCATATTCGCGAACTAATTTATCATAACGGCCACCACCACAAATCTGTTTTTGAGCGCCCAATTCAACAACATCTATTTCAAAAACAATACCAGTATAGTAATCAAGACCTCTGGCGATTGAAAAATCCACCACAAGTTCGCCAAACCCATTTGCTTGTAAAAATGAATAAACAATTTTCAAACTTGATTTTTCAATCGTATCAATTGTTTCTGGATAATCTTTAAACAATTCCTTGGCCTTTTCAAGAACAGACACATCCCCTTTCAAAAATAGCAATTCCTTTAGGAGAGAGACAATTGGTTTTTTGACATATTTGCTAGATTCAGTGATGAATTTCTTAATTAGCTCTTCCTCAGATCCTTCAATTGAGCCTAGCTTTAATTTAGCAATATCACTACCAATATCATCAATAATACCAATAACCTTTGATTGTTTAGTCTTGTCTAAACCTAGAGAAGTTAAAAACGTTCTTAAAATAGACATATCGCTCATCTGAATGCGATATTTTCTAATTCCAAGACTCTCAATAGTTGCTGCAGCAACTTCAATAACCTCAGCATCAGCTCTTGGTGAGTCAGCACCAAACAATTCAATGCCTGCCTGATAAAATTCTCGATATCGACCTGGACCAGGTTTGTCATATCTAAAACAAGGACCAAGATAAAATATTTTAATTGGTTTCGAACCAGCACCTAAATCATCGGTCACATAAAATCTGCAAGTTGGAGCTGTTAATTCAGGGCGTAAACAAAATTCCACAGTTTGATCTTCAGCATCGTCCTTTGTTGGATTGACGAAACGATATATATCTTCTCTAAATTTATCACCACTCCGTAATTCAAATAATGCTAATTGTTCAAATATAGGCG
>DAHXPE010000539.1 GCA_027364495.1 Candidatus Heimdallarchaeota archaeon
AATTTTTGAAGGATTTTTTTCTATTAAAAATTGTTTTATAGCAGAACCTTCAAATTGTATTTGCTCTATGGTTTGATTTGTACATATAAAATGCCATTCAGCTTCAATATTCGTTTTTTCGGTTCTCTTTTGAACATTTGAAAAGAAAATTCGATCTTGAAGACTTTCTCGTTCTTGATCGTAAATGTATTCATTCCAAAACAGTTCCAGACTTCGCAAAACAGAGCTTTTCCCCACAGAGATGGAACCGATTAAAGTTACTATCGCTGAATCAACAGTGTTAATTTCAAGTCTCTGCACAGACCTAAAATTCTTAATTGAAAATTTTTCCAACTTCATCTTTAAATTCAGCCAAAATATTTGGGTATTTGATGAAATTAAAGGTGTTTATTTAGAAATTGAATTTCTATTTTGTAAAATAAATATCGTTATTTTTATCGGTTGTATTTAACTACAAAGAAAAAATTTGTGATTAAAATACTTTGTGATATATTTCGAAAATAAATTTCCAAAAATAAAAAAAGGTCGATTAGTATGAATTTTTTGATTCTCAAGCTTATTTAATCATGGATAAATTACCTATGGAAGATTAGTATGGCACTCATTAGTCATATAGGTATAAATTTAGCAACTGATGCTTTGAAGGGGTTAGGTGACAAAGCATTTAATTTTGTAGGATCTTATCGAACAAGAGCAGACAAATTGACTAAACTTGCTGACTTCGAACAAGCGACAAAGCAGACTGCAATTACTTCAATGATGAATAACGAACATTTAATTGAAGAAATCATGGGTTTCGCTATGCGTAACACTAATATGCAGTTGCATAGAATGCTCGATACAACAAGGACAAAAATAGCTGGTATAAGACATGCAATGGAATCAGCAACCCTTATGCTTTATCCCAATTCAGCTGTCAGACCAGATATCATTATTTCAAATATTACATTATTTCATATGACAGTTGTTTACCATTGTTTTGTGATTGAGAATAAATGCACTCGATTACGTGATGAATATGAATTTGACCCTATAATGGATACAAAGGAAACCTTAAAGGATATTAGATCCTCAACAACAGCACTCGAAAGTATTTGGAATTTAAGACCAAAAACAATTTTAACCGAGGAATCTGCAAAAGCAATTCATGATCAATTAAAAAACATTTCTAAAGATGTTGTTGAATTAATAGAAAAAATATCTGAATCATCTTTTGCTGAAGTAGAAATAGCTTTTAAAGAAGTTTCTTTGAAAAAACCTAAATTATTAGGAAAAGGCAAATATATTGAAACTTTAGGGGATGTTATGATTGCTACTATAAGAGAATCTGGACAAAATGAGATGAATAATTTAGATATTAGGGAGAGAATATTAAACCGCTACCCAGATATTGAGGTATCATTTGAGGATATGGAAAAGACAGCTAGACAACTATTAAATAAACGATTAATCCATGGAATAAAGGAAGAGGAAAAACATTATGTTATTGAATTACGGAAGTCTGAGCAGTCTCCTACATGTGGAAACTGTAAAATAAGTGGTGGATACATGGTAAATTATTATACTTGTCCAAAGGGATTTGTCTGTGATAAGTGTGTATCTTTTTTTGGCACCTGTAAGGTGTGTGGAGCTAAAATTAAAAATGAAGATCATAAATTAGTCGCTTAATAAAAGAATAAGAGGTCCTAAAATGAGTATTTTTAAAAAAATTGGTGAAAAATTAGTTGGTACTGAAGGTCTCATAATTTGGGAAAGAGATGAGTCTGATGGTGTCAGAAATCTTGTTTATAGAATCCCTAATATAAAAATTCCTGATATGAGAAAAGTTGAGAAATTTGGCGTTAGAGATTTTGAGCGTGTTCTTATCTTTAATTCAGGAAGGTTAACTTCAATACTTGAGGGAGGAGTTTATGAAATTGAAAAGAATCATAGAAATTCTGCTACTGAGATCGTCTATGTCGATAACGGAGTTTTTGACTTACGTTGGGGTATCCCCTTTTTCCAAGAAAGCATTAAAACATCGGAATTTATCAACATAGGAATGAATGGAAGTTTAAAATTAAAAGTAATTGATCATCCAGCTTTCATAGAAAAAGTGGTAGCATTTAAAAAAGACTTTACTGACCAAGTCGTAAATGATTTTATTACGAGTCTATTAGTAACCTCATTACGCGATATTGTTAAAAAATATACCTTAAGAAATTTCATACAAGCAAATAGAGAAGATATAAAAGCACTTACAGTTACAAAAGTATCGCAAGAATTTAAGATATATGGTTTAGAATTAATATCAATTGATATTCTAGGATATACATTTGATCCAAAATACCAGTCAGATATTGATGATATTCTTTCTGAAGATTTAAAAGATATTGCAAAATTTAGAGAAGAAAAGAACAGGCTGGAAGGAGAGATAACTGATTTCAAGAGACAAAAAACTCAATTACAAAAAGATGCTGTCTCTAGTTTAATCGAATTAGAAGAAATGAAAAATAAAGTGGACATGATTAATACTTTTATCCAATCTCTTGAACTTGACTTAAAAGATGTACAATCAAAAATTGATGACATAACTAAAAGACGTGGTATTCAAAATTAAACACCAGATACCAATTTACCATTTTTAAAAACTCTCTTGACATTATTCACTCCTATTTGATAAGGAATTTCTGCAACATCGTTTATTGTTAGTTCTACTAAATCAGCTTTTTTACCTACTTCAATACTTCCGCGGTCTTGCAACCCTAGTGAATCAGCGTTCTTTTTAGTGGCACTTAGTAATGCTTCATTAGGGGGTATATGCATGAAGTAAGTGGCAAAGGAAACTACCAGTTGCATTGAATAAAACCATGAATTTGGATTAAAATCAGATCCAAGACCAAAATTTACATTAGTTTTTTTAAGTAGGTTATAATTTGGCCATTTTTGATCGAATAATACAATTGGACCTATTGGCATAAAGGTAGCTGTGACATGGTTTTTAGCCATCGTAGCAAAATCTTCTTCTGTTGCCTTCAATAAATGGTCTATGGAAGATACCCACTTTCCGGTATATCTTTTTGCACTCTCACTTGCAATTCCAGTTCTTTCTATTTCTTCACCATGAAGCCTCACATGTAAATTACTTTTTATTGAAGCATCTATTAGTTCAATCGTCTGGTCAAGAGAAAATGCTCCTTTATCACAAAAAACATCTGTAAATTTTGCTATTCCTTGGTTCTTTACTTCTGGCATGATTTCACATAAATTTTGTACATATTGATCTTCCTTTCCCTTAAATTCATTCGGAACAAGATGTGCGCCTAAAAAGGTTGGAACTAAGGTTACAGGCGTTTGATTTTGTACCTCATTAACTATTTCTAATGCCAGAAGTTCTCCTTCTATATTTAAATGATAACCCGTTTTTATTTCAGCCGAAGTCGTTCCAAGAGAAAGAATATTGTTACAAAACTTTAATAAGTTGGTTTTTAATTCTGTCTTAGATGCTTTTCGGGTCAATGAGGTGGAATAATTAATACCACCACCTTTTTCAGCAATTTCACTATAGGCAAGACCTTTCAGTTTGTAATCAAGTTCAAATGCTCTACTTCCAGAAAAAATTGGATGAGTATGTCCATCAATGAAACCAGGGATAATGAAATTTTGATTGATATCATAAATTTCAGATTTCTCAAGACCAAATGACTCTGAAGGTTCGTAAGAGATTTCTTTGATTGAATCATTTTCAATTAAAATGGATGCATTCGTAATAAGGGAGTTTTGACCAATAAATAATTTGCCTATGTTTTCTAATGCTTTGAATGGCATAGTATTTTATCATTAAGACCATTTTTTAATATGTTGTTTTGTTTATAGTACTAGGTAAAAGTGAAAAAATATGGATAACATGGTCTATAAAATTATTGCAATTTTTTTTCTGGCCGTTTCCGGTTTGAGTTTGATATTTTATATTGAATTTGGATGGCCGCTCTTCTTTTTACTTTTTATACCAGCTTTATTCTTCACAAAAAAGCCTAAAGTAAAAACAATAAATTCAACAACAGAAAATAGATGTATCAGTTGTGGAACGGGTATAGACCCAAACTGGAAATATTGTCCTTTTTGTTCTTCAAAAATTATTTAATTATCTAACGTAGCCTGGTCTAAAACTTTCTTGTCTTAAAAATGAAGCTAATCGGAGACATTCTTGACGTAACGAATTTTTCAATTCCAAGATTATTTTGTCATCGGATTTTGAAACCACTTTAATAGTTTTTTTGGAATGTTTGGCTGATGCTCTTCTTTTTGTGGAATATGATTTAGGAGATTTGTATGGAAATTCTGGTTGTCTAATGCCATTAATGTCATGAGGTGGAAAGATTCTAGTTGTCATAATGTATCTATTAATCGAAAGTAGGTGTTATAAAATAAGGGAATATGTAAAGATATTGCTAAAATAGTTTTTAACTTGTGTTGATCGACAAAAATCTAATTTTAGAAGTTCAATCCGACAAAATTATTTTGAATTTTCTCTAGAAATAGGTTTTGCTCCAGAAATTAAATTATTAATAAATGATTTTGAAAAATAGTCAGAAAACAGACTGTTTTCAATTATAAAACCAGGAGTTAGTTCATTTTCTTTTTTATTTGCTATAATTAATGTTTCTTTATTATCTCGAACGCAAATGATCAAGTTTGAAACATTGTTAGTATCATATAACTGCACATTGGCTTTTCTTTTGTATAATTCGGAAACCCAGGCTTTCCTTTTCTCAGTCTTATCTATCTTTGGATCTAAATTAATAACTATCTTGATCATAACTCGTGTATGTAGATCTATTATAGGTTTTAAATCTAGAATTTCTGGTTTCGGTAATATCAAATCTATTCTTTTATCGGTTCTAGATATGATTTCACCTAGGTATTTGGAAATATCATCAGGAACATTAATCAATCGATTTTTGTATAAATTATCCACTTCTTTGTCTGGTTGAACTAAAACGGAATGAATTGAATTAAAAAAAGTGTTATAGTCTTTAACTAATTCATTTAATTTCGATGTATTGATTTGATAGGATGTCATAGCCTTATTGACAAAATCAGAAATTAATTTAATCTCTGACTCCTGTAAACCTAATATTTTTTCTTCATTTGAAAGTATAAGATCCAATTCATTAGTCTTGGTTTTTTCAATCGTTTTTTCCATAAAATTCTTGATATTTGCTTGGAAAATATTCATTTGTTCACTAAAAGACTTCTGAATGGTATTTAGTTTGCTAATTGAAGAATTATATGCATTTATTAATAAAGTACTAAAATCTGCTATTGTTTTTTGTTGAACATCAGTTAATTGATTTAATCCACTATTTTGGAAGAGTTTTTCTACATCAGATTGAAAGCTATTCAGTGAAATTTCAAAATTATCCTTCAATGGATCAATGTTATGAATTAAATTATCATTTACAAGTTCATTAAAAATACCTACTGAATTTATACTCTGAATTAACTCACGTAATTTTTTTACATCATCATTTTCTTTTTTGACTAATTTAATTTGAAATGATTCAAGTTCCTTATTAACTTGCATCTCAATTTCTTCAAGGCGCAATTTTGATGTTTCTTGAAATTCATCGTTTATAGCTGTAATTTGTTCAGTAAACTTTGTCTTAAGCTGATTTAGATTTAATTGAAATGCTTTTTGTCCTTCTGTTTGAGTATTTTTAAACAAAGAATTTGTTGTCGTAGAATTGTCAGTTATTTCTTTGAGTATTATTTGATTAAGTGTATCAATTAATTCCTTAACACTAGATTTAAAATCAGTAAAATAATTCTTTAATGTTTCTGGAATAGAATCGATTAGTGTATCAAATTGTTCGTCAATTTTATTTTGATAGGTTATTTGAATTTCAATTAAACCTTTGACAAGGTTCTCAGTCAATATTTCTGTTTTTTCTTCTAATTGAAGTTTAGATTCTTTTATACTTGCTAATTGTTTTGTTGTTTTGGTGTTCAAATCATTTAATGATTCTTTAGAGATATTAAGAAGGTTATTCAAATGTGCCTCTTTATTAGTATCTATATCCTGCTTTATTGTCTGAACAGAAGTTTTGATTTCCTTTTCAAAAGATTCAATCTGCTCAGTACCACCTTCAGAGAGATTATCAAGTGTTTTATTAAATTCGGTTGTAGAGGTATTCATTAGTTGGGTAAAAGACTCAAAATTTTTATTAGTGACTTGTTTTAATTCTGCACCTATATCTAATAGTTCATTTTCAATTTGTAATTTTGATTTTTGAGAGATTTGATCTAAGGAACTTGATATATCCTCAAAGGCCTGAAATTGACTATTTGTTGAATCTTGTATTTCCGTAAACTTATCAGTGATATCCGACGATAATATATCTAATGTTCCAGAAATTTCAGTGTTTAGATTTGATATAGATTGTACCATTTCATCAAGAAACGAATTTAAAGATTTTATTACTGAATTTGTCTTATTTTGTAAAGACTCAGTATTCGTTTTGTAGATTTCCAATACTTTTTCTTTATTTTTACTAAATGTGTCTTCAAATTTTGTCCAATAGGTTACTTCAACGTTTTTCAACGAATTAATCGAGGATTCCAAAACACTTTTGTAATTGGTAATATAATTTTGAGAAATTTCTTCAACATGCGAATTAATATCTGTGAATGTCTGAGAAAAAGATGTTTTGTGTTGGTCAATTTCATTCACAAGGGAAGATTTAATTTTGTTAAAAGTTTGGGTGAGTAGATCAAGGGCATCTTGGATGTTTTTTGCTAAAGAATTGGACAGTGAATCTAATGCTTCTATTGTTCTGTCCCGTTCTTGTAAAAGTAAAATATCAGAATTACTATTTATTTCTGTTAAGTTTTTCAGATATTCAACTTGTTCAGTTTGTATAATAACTTGAGCTTCTTCCCTGGTTTTACTTAAGGCACCTTTAAAATCATTAATAAATTCATCATTCTTTGTTTTTAGTTGGTTATCTAGAATAGAATGTCTTTCATTTATGAAAGTTCCATAATCCTTGGTTTCTTTTTCTATTTTTTCTAATTGTTTTATTTTCTGATCCAGAATGTCTTTAGAAAATGCATTAAATTTAGCTTGAGATTCATCTTTTAAATTGCTATTTTCAGAAATAAAAGTGTTTATTACAGTTGCAAAATTCTGTTTCAGGGTTTTATGCTCTTCAAGAATCTCTATATTTGAGCTTTGAATTCGTAATAATTCATCAATAATTTTATTTCCCATAGATTGAATATGAGATGATGAATCACTGGAAAATTTATCAAAACGTCGTTTAATGGCAACTGATAAATCCTTAAAACCGTTTTCAAGACTCTCAATATTATTTTGTAAGTCAGTTAATTCATTCTCATAATTATTTTTTAATAAAGTAAGAGTTTCGATAATCCTATCCAAAATATCACTATTATCAGTCAATATTTGTGAATATTCTTTATCAAATGAGGTCCTTGCATTTGTAATAAATTCTGAAAGAATTTGAGTGACAATTTTAAATGTTTCCTCAAATTGCTGAATGGAGATTCCCAAAAAGGATTTCAATTCCAAATTGAGCTTTTTTTCATATTCTTCAACTGAATTAGTATAACTATCTTTGTTTGTATCAAAATCAGCCTTCACGCTTTTAAAGAAATCATTAAATTTAGTAGTTTTTAATTCAATTTCTTTGACAAATGCAGAACTTCGATCCTCCGATAATTTAATTGACTTCTTAGCAATTTCACCAATAATTTTATTATAATTATCTAAAAATCCAGTTAATTTTTCAATTATTTTTACTACATTAGTATTAAAAACTTCAAGATTAGAAGAAACTGACTCAGTTATTAAATTTTCATACTCTGATTGTATTTTATCACCAAAATCAGAATTCTCTACTTTCCATGTTGAATAATCTTCAGTTAATAGATTTTTAAAACCATTGCTTAAATCAACAGTTGCAGATATTGAAGAATTAATTGAATCAATTAATTTACCTTCAAAAAACTTTCAATTGATCATTAACATTTTTTTCCGAGAAGTTTGGCACCTTCATCTAGACTTTTTATAGTATCAGAAATTGTTTTTCGTAATTGTTTCTTATTTTGACCAATTATTGCCTGCAATCCATCAATGAGAGTATCAAATTTAGTATAAAACTGAGTACTAAAATTTTGAACTTCATTTGAAAAGGTGGTGATACTGTTTGAAGTAGCTGATTTTTGTCCAGAAAAATCATTTGAAATATCCTTTAGAATATCAGTTTGCGATTGAATGCTATTTTTAATAATCGTTTGGGATTGATTTTCTAGCTGTTGAATTGATGCAGTATGATCAGTTTCATATTGACTGATTAATTCAGTAGAATTGTTTTGAAATTCAGTTTTAAAGGATTCAAGACTTTTCAGCATTGCATCCAAATCTGAGTTATTTTGATTTTTAAAATTTGATTCAAATTCATCAAGTTGCTTTAAGAAAGAATCTAAATTAGATTTTAATAATAACGTAGGATATAATGCTATGTATAAAGGAATAGTTTCATCTATTTCTCGAACAAAACCAGAATCAATGAGAATTTTAAGGATTAGTTTTAAATTTTCCTCTGTCTTTTTACTTAAAAAACATAACTCTCCTATGGTTAATGGACTTTTCTTTAATAAAAGGAAAAATATTTCTCTAGAATCATTTGATAATCCTAATGTTTCGGATTCACTAGTTAAACTCATGAGATTCATCTTATTTACTAGATTTTATTTTATGCTCTATTAAAAGCGATTATAATAATGGATAGAATTTTATTACCATGTCGATTTATTTTAGGTTTACTATTTACCCTGAATTTATTTGCTTTGAGTATGTTTTTTGATCATATTTTTCTCAGGATTTATAAATTTTTAAAAATTGAAAAACTTGAAATTTCTTGGAACTTGAAAATACTTACTAAAAAGAAAAGAATTATTTTTTTAGTAAGTGTTTAACTTTTTTTGAAAGGTATAATTTTTTTTCGACATAAATCGCTGCAGCTACCGAAAAGTTTTTAGCTGCAGATAAAAGAGAGATAAACTAATTGCAAAACAATGTCATGTCCCTCAACCCGTGATAACAAT
>DAHXPE010000546.1 GCA_027364495.1 Candidatus Heimdallarchaeota archaeon
TGGCCTTTAATAGAAAGGTCAATACGTGTGGACATAAGAACTAAGACACTGGAAGTTCCAAAACAAGAGGTAATGACCACAGATAATGTTCCTGTTGCAATTTTCTCACCTTCAGCTTGAATTATACGACCTCTTTTATCTCTTTCAGCTTCAGCTTGTCTGGCCATTGCTCGTTTCATACTGTCTGGTAACTCAACATCCTTTATCTCAACAGTTTGAATGTCTAATCCCCAATCACCTATCATAGAGCTAATTACAGCTTTTATTTTAAGATTAAGTTTGTCACGTTTAGATAAGACATCATCAAGATGACTTTCACCAACAACTGATCTTGTAGTCGCTTGAGCAAGTTGATAAACAGCGTTTTGATAATCCCGGACATAAATAATAGCTTTTTCAGGATCAACAATCCTATAATAACAGATAGCATTTATTGCAACAGGAACATTATCTGTGGTCATTACCTCTTGTTTTGGAACTTCCAGTGTCTTAGTTCTTATGTCCACACGTATTGACCTTTCTATTAAAGGCCACACAATAACAGGGCCAGGGCCACGAAAGCCTACTGCCCGTCCTAATCTAAAAATCGTTAATCTATCATATTCTTTTACTATTTTAATACCTTTTAATATTGCAATTAGTAAAACTAAGAACAATATGACTAGAACGATTCCTAGAATAGAAGTAAATATCGTTAAATCCTGCATGATTTAAATCAACCTTTTAATTATATGTTTACGTCGTTTAAAAAACTATTGTAAGCGGAATTTTTACATTCTTTTAAATCTCGAGTTTTCACTTTTAAATCATGCTATTAACTCGGCTAATTTTGTTTGGAATTCACTTTTTTATTATTTTTTCATCTCATTCACTACCTAAACAATAGATTTGCTTAATATAATACTCCAGATTGTCCTTATTCAGTTTAAGAAACCTTTTATGAGCGAAAAGTCGAATAAAAAGGAATTTTTACTAATGAATCATCATAATTATAAAATCAGTTCGAAGTCTGGTTAATTTCTTTAGTAAAAAGAATTATTGATCCAATCAAAAATGCTATAATTATAAATGCTATTTTTAAAGAAAAAAATTCTGCTACTTGACCAACAAAGATTGGCTCTACGACACCTGCTAAATAGGCAAAAAATCCAACGGCTGCTATACCACTAGCGATTTCTATATTCTTGTTATTGCCAGCTATTTTGAAGACAATTGGTATAATTGTTGAAATGCCTAATCCTAGCATCGCAAAACCAATAAATATTATTAATACATTAGAGGTCAATCCAGATACTATTAATCCGACCATCCCAATTAAAGAAAATGTTGTAATCACTGTTTTCGGTGATATTCTATTTAGTAACGCATCTCCTGCTAAACGCCCAACAGTCATAAATAATGAAAACGTTGCAAATCCTAATGCTGCGAAGGCAGGTGTACTAGTAGTATAATTTAATATATACAGTAAACTCCAATCTCCCATCATCATTTCACCAATAACGGCTATAAACGCTATTATTCCAAGTACCCAAATTTCTTTAGTAGTAAAAATCTCCCAATTAGAAACTCTTTTATTTTGTTTATTATTAATTACTGGTAATCGTTCATTTCTTAAATATTTAAAAGAAATAATGCTTATTGGTAAAAATATAGAAGAAATAAATAATAGATGTATTTGAGGGACAATTTTGAAGCTTATAAATATTCCTCCAATTACTGCACCAAAGAATGCACCAACGGAATAAAATCCATGTAATGATGACATGATTGAGGTGTTAAGCATTTTTTCAACCTCTACCCCTTGTGAATTCATGGATATATCCATAATTGTCATACCAAGTCCTGAAATAACTAAAAATACCCAAAGAACAAAAATATTAGGTAAAAAGTATATAATAGTCAAAGAAATATGATCAACTAACGTTCCAACTATTAAAATAGCTTTACTACCATACAAGCTTATTAATTTACCAACGAAGAGCATAATAAGTATAGACCCTATTGGTCCTCCTGTTAAAAGAAATCCTAATTGCCCTTTAGTCAAAACAAACTTTTGTTGTAAATCTGGAATTCTAGAAACCCAATTACCACTTAGTATTCCCATTAGAAAGAAATAATATGAAACTGAAACACGCGAGTACTCCGGATTAATAAAATTATCTTCAGAAAAATCCATTAATAAATACCAATGCTATCTTACGACTTATTTTTACTCATTGAATTGCTAATTTAATTGTTTTTTTAAGTAGGCGAAGTTTTTTTTCTTTTTCATAAGATAGCAGTTTCTTATCCATTACATAAATAAAAAAAATTCAAAAAAATTATAGAATCTCTTAGTAATTTATTGATTTTTTACTCTCTATTTTTGCTGTTATTTTGTTTGCTGTTGTTAATATTCTCATAGGAAAAAGGTTGAGTTCAGATAAGTTGGTTGAAGGAATTTATTTGACAATAATCTTTTCAACAATCATTATTTTATACCTGCTCTGTTAACAGGGGAGATCTATCAAATTTTATCTTAAAGTCCAATTGTCTGGGATTTTTCTATATTCACTGGCATCTGTAACTTTCTTTTAGCACGAATTAATGCTGTAATTTTAATTCGACAGGCAGATTTTCTCTCAAATTTACTGATAGATGAGTTTTTATTACTTATTTGACAGCTATATTTTTTTACACTCTTGGAATCGCTGTATTCAAGAAAAGTATTTATTATATTTGCCATAGGTGGTATTTGATCTGGTTTAGCACAAGTTTCACGTTATTATATTCTCTTTTTGCCCCTGTGGTCTTGGTGGCATCTATTGTTGCGCCAGTTCCATTGGGAACTCTAATTTTTTCATTTTTATTTAATAAAGAATATGAAGTTCTTAACAAGAAACTAATTTTAGTAACGATTGTTACAGTTGTTGGAGTTATTTTGATTTCAATATCATTGCAACCTATTTAATGCTTTAATACCTTAATTAATTTCAAATATCGATTAAATAGCGTTATTTCCATTTTTTATTTGCTATAAAACCTTAGATTAAAAACTCAAAAAAAACTGATTAATTAATCTATGTCTCAACTATTGATTGGGTTTTTTCTCGGAATTATTGCTACTTTCTTCTTTGCATTGAATAATATTGTTATTGCGAGAGGATTAAAAACAGAAAAGCTATTTGAGGGAATATTTGTCACATTAATTTTTTCAAGTTTGATTATTTTTGTCTTTTCTTTACTAACAGGTGAATTTTTTCAAATTTTTGCTTTAAGCCCCATTGCTTGGTTATTGTTTATAGCTACTGGCTTAATTAATTTTGTTCTTGCTCGAACGTTTAATTATACTGGTATAGCTCTCATTGGTCCATCTAGAAATAGTGCTATCGTTTCAACGCAAATTCTATTTGCCGCTGTTTTTGGATTCGTTTTTTTGGCAGAAAAATTGGATTTGTACACAGGTATTGGCGTAATTTTAGCATTTATTGGAATTTTTATTGTATCTATGAGTCAAAAGAAACAAAACAAAGAATTCAATTTTCGAGGAATTCTCTATGCTTTATTTACTGCATTCTTGGTTGGTATAGCCATTATAATAATAAAAGAAGCAGATAATGTTTCTAATTTACCAATTGATGGTGCTTTAATTTCTTATTGCACTGCTGTTCTTGTATATGCACCCGTTGCATCAATAAAAGAAATAAAATCGACAAATAAATTTACTAAAAATATTTTCTTTTTATTAGCTACGGCTGGAATATTGTCAGGATTGGCACAAATTGCCAGGTATACCTCACTTAAAGATGCACCTGTGGTGTTAATAGCATCTATTATAGCGACAGCTCCACTAGCAACAATGATTGTTTCTTTTTTCGTCAATAAAAAGAATGAAATTTTAAGCAAAGAGCTTGCAATGGGCAGTGTCATAACTGTAATAGGAGTCATTTTAATTATACTATCATTAGGTAGTATTCTGTGATTCTAAACAGCAAAAGACATGAATAAATAAAGATCTAAATTGGTTACTAGCGACACAAAATTTATTGCTGCATTTTTTACCTTTGTATTCTTACTATAGTAAGGTCGTATTAGCCAATATTGGTATTTTTACTTTTTCTTTAAGTCAGAAGAAGCAAAATAAATAAACAAATCGACAATTCTTAGAAAATTATATTTAACAGCACCAGTGGATATATCTAAAAACTTTCAAAGACATAGGTTCTGGTTTAAAGTATACAAGACGGGATTTACTACGAATGATAAATTAAAAATTATTTTAAAGCTAATTCTAGATCATTTATTAAATCATTAACATCTTCAATTCCAATTGATAATCTTATAAGATTTTTACTTGTTTTTGATTCTGGCCCTTCAACTGATGCTCTATGCTCTAATAATGACTCTACTCCGCCTAAACTAGTAGCCTGTTTAAAAATTTTAGTTGAATTGACGACTTTCCTAGCAAATGCTTCATTTTTTTTGGTTATTATAGAAACCATACCACCGAATCCATTTTTCATTTGCTTTTTAGCAACATCATAATTTTTATGATTCGATAATCCTGGATAAAGAACTTGATCAATATTTGTATGATCATGGAGAAATTGTGCTATTTTTAAGGCATTCTCACTTTGTTGTCTTACTCGTAAGGGTAATGTGGGAATACTTCTCAATAAAAGCCAAGAATCGAATGGTGAAGGCACTGAACCAAAGTTTTTTTGAATTTTGCGCAATTTTTCATAAAGCTCAGTTTTTTCATCACTTTTATTAACGTTACATTCAAATGACCATGTAATTTTACCCGATGATATGTATTATGGTGGACGAGAAGCTATTGATGTAATGGTTAGACAGTATAATATTAAAGTTGATTATATTGATCAACAAAATTTAGAGGAATTAGAAAAAAGGGTAACCTCAAATACTAAACTTATTTGTATAGAAACTCCATCTAACCCATATTTAAAAATAGTTGATATTCAAAAAATAGCACAAATAGGGAGATCAGTTGGAGCAATAATTGCTGTAGATAATACTTGGGCAA
>DAHXPE010000049.1 GCA_027364495.1 Candidatus Heimdallarchaeota archaeon
GTAAAATTGTATTGCCTAAAATGTCTAAAGATGTGCAGCATGAAACTGAGCTCGTTGTCATTATTGGTAAAAAAGGAAAGAATATACCCACAGCTGAAGCTATGGATTATGTATTGGGATACACAATAGGTCTTGATATAACTGCGCGGGACCTCCAAAGATCGGACAAAACTTGGTTTAGAGGAAAAGGTTTTGATACCTTCGCTCCTGTTGGTCCAGTTATTGTTCCTAAAGACAAAATAAATCTTGAAAATTGTCCTATTAAATTATTAATTAATGGTAAAGAACGACAAAATGGTAATACTAAGGATTTCATTTTTAAATTGCCTACTATTATCAATTATACTTCTCAAATTGTTACGCTTGAACCTGGTGATTTAATCTATACTGGTACTCCAGAGGGCGTTAGTACAATCTTTAGTGGTGACCAATTGAAAGCCGAAATTCCTAACATAGGAATATTAGAAGTTTCAGTCGCGTGAGATTTCAAAATTTGAGTTCTGGTAGTGAAGTTACTTATTTTGATGCTTTACAATTACATTTCAAATTAGGATCTGATCCTTCTTTAATTTTTCATTGTAGTCACGTGGTAAATGTTGCTTATCAAATTATCCAGCAATTACCTGAGAATATCGCTTTGAATGCAGAATTAGTTCTTATTGGGGCTTTTCTTCACGATATCGGTCGTAATGAGACTCAAAGTATACGTCATGGAGTTGTTGGCTCAGAAATTATTATTAGAGAATTTCCACATTCAAAATTTTTAGATGATGTTTCTCGAATAATTTCATGCCATATTGGTGGAGGTATCCCCAAATCTGAAACAAAAGATCTAGGGCTCCCTGAAGAAGATTTCATTCCTGTTAGCTTGGAAGAAAAAATTGTCTGTTATGCTGATAAAATGGTTGATTATAAATTTGATAAATCAAAAGGGAATTACGAAATTAAAAAATGGTTTACTTTTAATTCTGTTGAAAATGAAAGTGAAAAACTATCATCAAAATTAGGATCTAATCATCCTGCTGTTGCTAGATTACATGCTTTAGAAAATGATTTATTACAAATAAATCATGGAAAACAGTTTAATTTTACAACATTTAAGAAAAAATAAATTTATGGATTATTTGATAAGCAATTCAACTTCTATTGATGGATTTGATAAGAAACTTTTATTTTTTTGATTTGGTTGTTCTAATTTTTGCAATTCGATATTTAAATAGTTAAGATGTGAATTTTCAATTAATTCTTTTAAGCCATTAAGTTTGGAATTTATATTAATTTTTTCATTAGCCACCTCATTGTAAAATATTTCTATCATTTCATATTCAATTATTTTGATTGTTAGACCATTTTTAATTAAATTTTT
>DAHXPE010000055.1 GCA_027364495.1 Candidatus Heimdallarchaeota archaeon
TTTACTATACAAAAAAATGATAATAATTTTCTTAGATTGACAAGTTGAGTTATCCTATTTTGTCGGGATATAAAAGGTAATAAAGCCGACTAAAATCAATATAATTATAATGAATTTCCAAAATCGAATGCAAAATCAAAATTTAATTGCTCAAAAACCAATCCTTCAAACTTCACAAAAGGAGTGTGAATCTTGTGGAACTCTTTTAAGGAAACAAAAGACTCAAGTGGGACGTGCAAAACAATTACATGGAGAAACACTACAATGGTATGATTGGGTAATGGCCTGTGGAAATCAACTATGTAAACAGTATTTAAAATTAATTTATTCTCCAGAGCGATTAATGTTAAAGATGCCAAACGCAATGTACACTACCAGCGATGTTTTAATGATAGAAAGCAAATTAAAGGTTACAAAAGCAACTGAGATAGCTGAAAAATATGAAATAAATCTAAAACAAGTTTATAGACTAAAAAAACAAGGTAAACTTATCATGGCTGCTTCTAAAGATCCAGAAAAGATTCGACAGAAAATTCAAAATGATCAAGATGGAAAATATTATTTAATTATTGACGGGACAAGTGGAATGAACAGTCAACGGCATATATATCCTTGTTATGATGGATTGTCAGGGCAACTGATCTATACCAAATCATTAACAGGAAATACCTCAGATGATATAAAAGGCATGTTAAAAGAAATTGAAGAAGCCTATGGAAAACCAACTGTTATCTCTATGGATCAGGGATCATCACTTGTTAAGGCAGTTGAAGAATACTGGCCCAATATCCCTGTACATTACGATCACTATCATTTCTTAAAGAATCTAGGTAAAAAATTGTTCCACGAAGAAACAAATATTTTAAAATCAAGACTCCAGTCCATTGATCAATCAATTCAACGAAAGTTCCAATCACTTCCTGACAATGAAAAAGAAATGTTAACTTAATTTCTCAAGACATTAAAAACATAATTAGTTCTAGACCTAGGTTTGAATCTAAAATCGATGCAAATCAACTATCAAAACCTGAAATTAATTCTAAAGAACATTTATCAGATGATCGCAAAAAGGATTATCAAAGAAAAGCAAGTATAGATGTTACACTAGAAAAAGATATCAATAAAAAAATGAATTTATCACCTGAAATTATTTCTGACTTACAAACTAAATCGATAAATAAAAATGACTGTATTTCTGATTCCATTGAAATTAAAAATGAACAAGAGACGAGAATACCTAAGAACAGTTCAGTCTCTTCTGTACATAATGATCCTCATCCTAAAAGGTCCCGATTATCGTATAAGAATTTTCCCTTTACTATCCCTATTCTAGAAATTTATCAAATGCTTTTCTTATACTTTCAATCATTTCAAGAGTTGGAAATGACTACAATAACAGGTATGCAAGTGCAAAAATGGTTAGGGCAGGAATTGAAAAAGTTATTGGGCCTGCAGCATGTGTATGAAGCTCTTCGTGAGAAACAAAAATGGTTCGACCAGCTCCGCTATTTTTTGAGCCAATCAGGTGAAGTTGCAAAAAATGAACTTGAAAAATGGTTGGATGAGACATCATCGTGTCCGTCTGAAATAAAAATAAGATTAAGTAAGTATTGGGATCAACTCTTTACATATTCTAGGTTTCCAGGTTTATTTCGCGATACATCCAGTATAGAACGAAGTAATGGACTCCTTCAACGGTCAGCCAATCATAATTATTGGCAATGTGGACAAAATCTAGATATTCTTGGTGAAATTTTACTTTTTTCAGATGTGTTTTATCTAGACACTTTTAATCCACCTTCAATTCCTTTTCAATTGAGTTCAATTGATGCAACAGTTAGAGAACAATATAAGGTATTTCGTAGTCAATGCAAAGAGTTAGAAAAAGACAGAGCTTTTCACTTAGAACTCAATCGGAAAATAGCAACAACTGAAGGAAAAGAAGAAATTTTATGCCTAGCAACACAAAAATGGACTGAATTGAACTTATAACTAAAATTGTCAATCTAAGTTTTATTGGTAAGTAAATAATTAAAAATTAAGAATAATATAATCCACCATTGACATTAATCGTTTGACCAGTTATATAACCATTTTGGGCTAACATTAAAGCAACTTTTGAGACTTCTTCGGGTGTTCCAAACCGTTTAACAGGTATTTTTCCGGGATTAGCATTTGAATTACCAGCAATCATCTCAGTTTCTATTAATGCTGGTGCAATAGCATTAACAGTAATTCCTTCTGAAACTAAAATAGATGAATAAGAATGTGTTAAACCAATAATACCGGCTTTTGAAGCGGTATAATGCGGTCCTATAATGCCTCCTAGCTGAACAGCTGTGGAAGAAATATTAATAATTCTTCCCCATTTGTTCTTACGCATTGGTCCAACCACTGATTGAGTCACTAAAAAAACCGATTTCAAATTGATGTTAATAGTTCTGTCCCAATCATCTTCAGTTATCGTATCAATATTTCTTGTTTCAGCAATAGCTGCATTATTAATTAAAATGTCTACTGGTCCAAAGTTTTTTTCAATGAATGAAATCATTTTCTTTACGTCATCAAATACTGAAACATCAGCTTGAATTTTCATACAATTGTTATTGTATTTTTTTACATCTGATAGCGTTTTATCTGCTTCAGAATGATTTTGATTGTAATTTACAATAACTTTTGAACCAGCTTTTGCAAATTCAACAGCTATTGCACGACCAATGCCTCTACTAGCTCCAGTGATAAGAACAACTTTATTTTTTAATTCGGAATCTTGCTGAGTATTCATAATGTTTGTAATATTTTATTTATTATAATATAATGACTAAGTTCTATTGATTTTTACTTAAATTACTCATGTTTTCTTAAAAGATATCTGAATATTTACTATGAGTAGTCAGGATCTCAACAATACTTTTTTTTCTTGTAACAATTCTAAAAATGTCTCCTTTAAAATATTAAATTTATTTTGAATAATGTCCAGGATATTATCATTATCAGATCCAAAATATCTCTGAATTAATATATCTCTTATTTCTGCTATGTTTTACCATTTTTTTTTTGTTTTTACTTCTAGAATAGCAGTAGAAATTTGTTTTATTGTCTTCCAAGTATCAAATTTGGATAAAAATCTGTTGTTATAAAAAAATTTGTGGATTAGAGTAGAAAATTTAAGATTAACGCTTTTTAGAAAATTCAAATATCCATATGCAATTTTAA
>DAHXPE010000031.1 GCA_027364495.1 Candidatus Heimdallarchaeota archaeon
ATATGAACAAATTAATTAATCTTTCAGATATTTTCTGAGATATATCCCAAAGATGATATTGCTGTTTTGATCCAGTTGGAAATTCTACTGTGAATCCTGGTCCTAAAAAATGATCGAATTTTTGAATACTTTCAATGATTAAAAAATTAATAGGAAACCAAATTGGTCCACGCCAATTACTATTACCACCAAACATTGATATGGTTGATTCCGCTGGTTCATAGTTAACAGAATAATCATTTCCATCTAAATGCAGAGAAAAAGGTTGTTTTTCATGATATTTTGAGACTGAACGAATACCAAAGGGACTTAAGAATTCATTTTCATCAAAAGCATATTTTAAAATTGATTTCAATCGCTGGGGTCCAACAAGGGATAAAATGTAGGTTTTATGATCTTTATGAAGTTGACAAGTTATATTATCAGTCAAATCAGGTCTATTTTCTAAAAACCAATTCATTCTTCTGGTAAAACTAGGAAACTTGGAGAGTAATTTTTCATCCAAAAGCTCAATCGCAAATAATGGAATAAGACCAACAACAGAACGAACTTTAAGGGGAATATGATTACCATCGGGTCTTGCTAAGACATCATAATAAAATCCATCTTCTTCATTCCAAAGATTATGTTGCCCACCTGCAATATTGTTCATAGAATGAGCAATATAAAGAAAATGTTCAAAAAATTTACTTGCTATGTCTTCATAAGCTTTGCTTTCTTCAGCTAGTTCAAGAGCAATCCTTAAAAGATTTAAACAATACATAGCCATCCAAGCGCTTCCATCAGCTTGTTCTAATATGCCTCCAGCAACGCCTCTACTACGATCAAATATTCCAATATTGTCTAGACCTAAAAATCCTCCCTCAAAAACATTGTTTCCCTCTGAATCTTTTCTATTAACCCACCATGTAAAATTAAGTAATAATTTTTGGAAGACACGTTCAAGAAAAACTTTGTCATCCATGTTGTATAATTTTTTTTCTATTTTATAGATTCGCCATGCAGCCCAAGCGTGAACTGGCGGATTAGCATCTGAAAAATTCCATTCGTATGCTGGAATTTGACCATTCGGATGCATGAACCATTCACGTGTTAATAAGATTAATTGTTTCTTAGCAAATTCAGGATCAATCAAAACGATTGGTATTAAATGAAAGGCTGTGTCCCATGCCGCAAACCATGGATATTCCCATTTATCAGGCATGGATAAAATACTATCACTATAAACATGCATCCACTTTCCATTCCGTCCAGTTTTCCTACTTTCTGGAGGTGGAATTTCTAATTCATCTCCCATTAACCAAGTTCTAATATCATAATAATAAAACTGTTTTGACCACAAAAGACCAGCAAAGGCTTGTTTTTGAATATTCTTCAAATCACTATTGTTAGAATTCATCGAAAATAAATTGTAAAATTCATCTGCTTCATTAATTCGTTTTTCAAAAATTTTTTCAATATTGGTAAAAGGATATTTAAGTGGTGTATTAGTGAGACGTAGAAAAATAGTCCTAGTCTCATGAGGGTTGATGGTAAGGATATATTGGACAGCAACTTTAGTCCCAACATTTTTTCTGTTTATTGAATCTTTTTTTCCTTTCACAACATAATCATTAATGCCATCTTTAGTGTATTTAGAGTTATTCGGCTGATTGTACAACTTTGAGAAATTTGTTTCATTATCTGTGAATAAAATATCATTAGAAATCTTATAATATAAATAATATGTACCTAATTCTGACTTATCAGTCCTTAAAATTCCAAATTCATTATTTTGTTTATCAAATGAAATTACTGGTTTTTCCTTATGTTGAGTGTTCCAAGACCAAGTATTTCGAAACCATAATGATGGCAAGACATGAATGGTACGAACTTCATTATTTTTATTTGATATGGTTATCCTAATGCAAATATCTTCAGGTAAGTTTTTTGCATATTCGGTATAAATGTCAAAATATTCATTTTGGTTAAAAATTCTCGTATCGAGAATTTCGAATTCTGGCTGTAATTTGTCAGAATTTCGATTAGCCTGTATTAATTCATCATAGGGAAAAGAATTTTGTGGATATTTGTATAAGCATTTCATATAGGCATGAGAGGGGATGTTATTAAGATAATAATAGTGTTCCTTGACATCTTCGCCATGGTTCCCTTCTAAACCTGTTAAACCATACAATCGCTCTTTTAAAATTGGATCTTGAGTATTCCATAAAGCAATAGCAAAGCAAAGACGTTGATGGTTGTCACTAATACCGGCGATGCCATCTTCACCCCACCTATACACGCGTGAACAAGCATGGTCATGTGGGAAATAATTCCAAGCATCACCATTAGAACTGTAATCTTCTCGAACAGTACCCCACTCTCGCTCGCTAAGATAAGGACCCCAACGACTCCAGTATTTTTTTTTCATCTTATTTTCTTGTAATCTGTGAAATTCTTCTGTCTTTGCTATTTTATCATTAAAACTCAACTTTGAACATCCTTAGAAAATTCATCTAAAAAATAAAAAAGATTCAATATTGATTTAATAGTAAGTAAATTATTTCTCATTTAAAGAATACTATTATTAAACAAAACTAAAATCGTTTAAACAAATTTTTGATTTTTAGATTATTTTAAAATCCAGCAAAATTAATAAGATACAAAGAAATGTTATTTATGAAATTAAATCAATCAAATTATCAAGTTTAACCTTATAATTTTTTAGTTGGGATCCTAATTTCAGAGTTCAATTTTTTATCTATTAAAGAAAACATTTTAATTGGCTGTCTATCATCTGGTATTGGCTGATAAATAGAGCTTATAGATTTCCAAATTTTAATAGAGAAATCTTGCTAAAATTATAAATTCTGATACTGATTTAGCTATTTTTGAAAAGAATTGATCATCCATTTTTTTCAGTACTTCAATTTTCGAACAATCAATTTTTTTTCAACTCCAAACCTTTATAAATATATTCATAAAAATTAATATTCAGATTTCTTAATATTATGTTTTCTTTAATAAAAGTGGTTGATAAAAATTGCATTC
>DAHXPE010000056.1 GCA_027364495.1 Candidatus Heimdallarchaeota archaeon
TATAAATCAATAACTTGTTATTTAGAGTATAGCATTCTAGGTAACCATGTAAGGAGTCTCTATGATAATTGGTTTTTTATGACAATGTAATTTTAGATAGTGCGTTAATTCTTTATCTTATTTTTGAAATAAAATATCTAATTGATTATTTTAGAAATAAAGATCAACAAAATAACTTTAACCAAGCAGTAGGTTTAGAATTAATATTATTTTTAATTATTATAGGCATTATTGCTTGGGCTTTAAAAGAAAGAAGTAAAACAAAAACGTTGAAGAAAGCTAATTATCTTTTAGACGTTAAAGCTAATTATAATAAGGCTCTAGAGACCTTTATTGGGATCAAAGACTGGGATAAAGCGGCCGAGACGGTTGTTAAAAGCCCACCTGGAACACAAATAGTCTTACTTCGACAATTACAGGCTTTTATTCCTCAATCAAAAATTAAATCTATATTTATGAAAGTTGGCGATTATTATACGAGCCAAAATCAATCAAATCTTGCTGCTTCAGCCTTTCAATTGGCTGATATGCCTTGGAGAGCCGCTCAATCTTATATAATAAATAAAAATGTCAATGCAGCAATTGATGTCATCAATACCACTCCTATTTTTACACAAGACAAAGTTAAAGCTACAAGAAACTTAGCCAAATTTGCCTATGATAACAATTACCCTGTAGAGTCTGCTCAATTATTACAATCAATTGGAGCAGAAGACGAAGCAGTTGCTGTTCTGATAGCGGCTGGTCAGAACTCTAATATTATCAAAGATAACCCTGCTCCTAGAATAAACACAAACCCTGTTTCAATTCCACCAGTGAATAATTCACTAAGCAGTGCTTTATCAAATCCGTCTGTTCATAGTACCGCTCAAACTACGGTTAATACAACAACGTCAGCAAGCTCTATAAGAAATCGTTCCGAAGTAACTGGTACATCTTCTTTTGCAGTTATCAAAACTGAACTAATGAGAAGTCAAGAAAAACTCAAAGAAGGAAAAATTTTTGAAGCTGAAGAAATTCTTTCTCGGTATACAAATCTTCTCTCAAGATTACCCGACCAGAATTCAGAAGAAAGTATTAGTTTGAAAGGTGACTTTACCAAAACAGCTGAATCAATAAAACGATTGATTGAAGCACGTGCCGCTTTCAAAGCCCGTAAAATTGAGCAAGCACAGATTATTTATTCTGAATTATTAGAAAGTGCAGGCGATCTTTTTTCAGCTGAAATATTTGCTGAAGCAGGTTTATCATATGAATATGAACCGGCTGATAAAGAATTGGCTAGTGAATTTTTCGTTGAAGCTTCACGTAAAGCAAAAACACCTCAAGCAGGACAAAGATATAAAGAACGAGCAGATTTATTAATCGAATCGATACATGAAGATTTACCAAAAGCACCAGAAGGAGAAAAAGCTGTTGTGGGTAAAAAATTATCAGTTGATCCAAATGAAAAATGTTGTGTCTGTAGAAGACCAGTTGGCACATCTGGAGAGGTAGTTCAATGTAATTCATGTAAATCTGTTGCTCATTATCCTCACATGGCTGAATGGCTAAAAATTAAAGGTGTTTGTCCCGTTTGTAAACAAAAATTAACAATGCCAGAAACAAGTAAAGTTGCATTAATGGAATAAAGGAATAATAAAAAAGAAGTTAGAATAAAAAAAATTATAAGTACTTTTTAGCAAGTTGTAATCGCTGGATAGTTGATATATGGGAAAGGATACCAACTATTAGAGTAAATATTGCTAAAGGTCCGATCAAATATACTACGTGATATATTCCAAAGGGATTATAATCTAAGTAGTATTTTTTGAAATCAAAAATATTTGTTTGAGCTAATTGCATTATAATTGCTTCAAGTGTTGCACCTACTGCAAGAAGAGTTATTTTTTCTTTTCGCTCAATACCTACTGAACAGCTAGTCATTCCAAGGCTTTCAGCCCGTGCACGAACATAACTAGCCATAATCATGCCAACAAATGTAAATAAAACAAAATCCGGAGGAACGTAGCCTGAAAACATTATTCCAAGAACAATAAAAGCTTCAGAATATCGATCAATCGCTGGATCTAATACTGCGCCAAATTTTGAATATGGTTTATCAGGATTTTTTGCTTTGTTTGCTCGTGCTACAGAACCATCAATCATGTCAAAGAATGAAGCAATAATTAAAAAGAGCATTGCAATGTAAATAAATACATAATTGCCATTCTTAGACAAGGCAAATGCGGCACAAACTAAAACCGAAAAAACAAGGTTCAACATAGAAAGGGTGTCTGCACTAATACCTAAATTTGCGATTTTCCTTCCTAAAGGGGCAAAAAATGCTTCATATTGCTTTCTATAAGCTCGTTGAGTTGGTAAAGGAGGATTTTCATCTTTATTCATAAAATTTCAACTGTAATTTGAAAATGAAGATCTAAATACTTTTTAAATTGAAAATATTTACTAATTTGAAAATATAAAATTTACTTTAAACAAATAATTGTTCACTTACTTTTGTAAAGTAAAAAATTTAAAATACTTTTTTTGTGAATTTACGTAACTGGTTCAAAAAATGTCCTCTCATAATCAAAATGAAATAAGCTCTGAAGATATGGCTATTCAAGATGTCAATAGTGAATACCTTGGGATTCCACGTTATCTGCTTATGGAAAATGCCGGATCACAAATTGCTTCTTATTGTAGATCACTGATTACTAAGAAGAACGCTAAAATTGCAATATTCTGTGGCACTGGCGGTAATGGTGGTGATGGATTTGTTGCTGCTAGACATTTACATGATTCTTATCAAATAGATGTCTTCATTAGTGGATCAGCTACAAAAATAAAATCAAAACCGGCCCAGAAAAATTTTTCAGCTCTAAAAACTCTCAAATCTATAAAAATAACAGAAATAACTGATTCAGAAGATGTACAGCAGATTTCTTTTGATTCCTATGATCTTATTCTTGATGGATTACTTGGCACTGGATTAGAACATAGTACCATAAGACAGCCTTTAAAAGCAATTCTTGAATCTATAAATTCTCATGTTTCTGAAAAAAGATTAGTTGTTTCCATAGATATTCCATCAGGATTGAAAAAAGATGGTTTACCTGCTTCTATAATTATTAAACCTACACATACCGTTGCACTTCATAAACCAAAGCTTGGAACTTATGAGTATGGTGGTAAGGTTCATATTGCACCAATAGGTATACCTCTAGAAAGTGCAGTATATACTGGGCCGGGCCTATTTACGCTCTATCCTAAAAGAAAAGAATCATCTCATAAAGGACAAAATGGCAAGATCTTAATTATAGGTGCTTCAAATAATTATCATGGCTCAGCCATCCTAGCTGGCAAAGCAGCATTTTCCTTGAATATTGACCTTGTATACATGGTGGCCCCAGAAAAGGTGGTTCCTGTTTTACGTAACCATGATTATAGATTTATTATTAAACCTTACCAAGGAGATTATCTTACACCAGCAATAATAGATCCATTGGTAAAACCAATGATTCAGGATGTCGATGTCGTCCTTATCGGACCGGGATTAGGCACTGCTTCAGAGACAATGACTGCTATTAAAATGCTTTTTAAAGAAATACCACCAGATAAAACTTTGGTTATTGATGCAGATGGATTAAAGGCTTGTAAAGGTGAAAAATTGCCTGTTGACACTATTGTAACACCTCATGCAGGGGAATTTACTATTTTAACAGGTAAAAAACTTGATCCTAAAAGTCCAATAGATGCTAGAGTTAAAGATATAGAAGAAGCTATTAAACAGTATAATGAAAACGTTACCTGGGTTGTTAAGGGACCAGTAGATGTTATTATGCGAAATAATCAAAAAATATTGAACTATACTGGAACACCTTCAATGACCACAGGTGGAACAGGAGATACATTAGCTGGTCTTATTACCGCTATTCGATCGGTTGTAAAAGATTCCTTTTTAGCAGGAGCTATGGGAACATTTTTGCTTGGAAAAGCTGGAGAATTCGCTGATAAGGGAATATTCACTCTACAAACCTTACTCGATAATATACCTATAGTACTAAATGAAATACAAAAATTTATAACAGAAGAAGATTCCCTATTGGATAAAAAAGATTAATATTAAATTTTATGCTCCAAAAAAGGATGGATTTTCCAATTCCATCAATACTTCAAGTGTTTTACTTTCTAAATCAATTCCACTTTCTGAAGCCATAATTAAAATATTCATAAAAGCAACAACCAGTTCTTCAGGTCGAACTTGAATATTATTAACCCTCTTTTTGAAATTTTGAGCTAGCATTTTAACTTCGGTCGGAATAGTTTTAGGTTGGGACATCATTTGTGCTTGAGCTAACGAAAGTATTGCACTTTCGAATCGTAATTGGATTTCGGTAAGACTAATCATTAGGATCAAATCAATTAATTACTATTATTATATATTTACGTTATTTATCTTATATAGTTTAAGTTACTATTAAAAATTTTCAATCCACTAATATATATTAAGAGAATCTATATAGAAATTTTTGTACATAGAAAGAGTTTTGTCGGAGTGGTTTTTTTAATTCAAATTTTTTGTCAGTATTTTTCAAATGATTGTATTACTCTTGTATTTCAAGCAAGGTGATTACTAATTTTACTAAAAATATTGATACTAAAGAAATACGTTAAAAATCTTTTATAAAACGGAAAAATTCTTCTATTAGTTCAGTATTAGCATAAATAGGTTCTTTAGTCAAGTATCCTAAAAAATCAGGCGTTTTAGACTCAATCTTTGAAAACAGTTTGGAATCAGTAAAGGGGATTTTATTATGCAATGCATCTGTAAATGCATGGAATGGATTTCGCATATGAGTTGCATCAAATTCAGTTTGGTAAAAATTATTTTTTAGATATGAGATTTCCTCAGGAGGAAAAAATGAAGATGTTCTATCAACTACAATATCTTTACTTGCTATGAAATTCATCCAAAAAAGTTCCGGCCACATATTGGAAGGTAAATCAGCTAGTAACGAGGAAATGATAGAATTACCGCTTAATAATTGGAAAAAAGCTTTATTTACCAATGTTACAGAATGTTTTTCTCCTGCTAGAGAATTAAACTCACTAATTATCTTCTCCATTTTTGTGACAAAATTATCACTATTAGCTTTTGAAATCCCGTGATTAGGAACCCCTAAAAGAGCAATTGCTTTAATATTAAGATTATGAAGATCAGAAGCAGTATGTTTTGCATGTTGATGTTTGAGAGAAAAAAAATAACGAGTAATAATACCACCCATAGAATGAGTAATAAAGAACAGAGGTAGGCGTTTATTTGTCAAATGATTGTTTTGTAAGAAGTTACGAACATAATCAACCATAGAAAATAAATCATGGTCAGCTAAATTAATAATGGATCCATTAAGGGAGTCAGAAAAATCTATGACAAAAGGAATATAGTGATTTTGAATTGTTGAAGCTACAAAGCCATTTTTATCATCTCCCCATATTTGAGCTGAAGAGTTAAATCCATGTACAAAAAGTATAATCCCTTTTGTCTGATTTAGAAATTTGTTTTTTTTAAGAAAAGACTGATCTAATCCGTAGATTGTAGCTGAACCAGCTGGAACTTTTACAGTTTCAAGTGATTGATAAATACTCAATGTAAAACCCGTAATAAAATTTTTAATGCAATTGACTAATTTGAGATATAAAAAAATAAATAAAAAACAAATTCATAATTTATACTGCTCGGGACTTAACTTAGTATATTAGCCTTCTTAAAAATCTTTTATTTTTTCTAAAACGCACAGAATTATAGTTATAAACTAAACGTAGTATTGTGGACTATTTGTATTGTCAGAATTTTTTACACAAGTAGAGTGTGTTCCTATCTGTTCAATAAAGACACTTGAAACAATTCTTCACAATTTAGGTATTAAAAATGTCTATCAAAGTGATTATTTAGTTGGATCTAAGCTATTGGGAAAATTAGACGTAGACAAATGTTATCGGTCTGTAAATAAAACTGATGCAGCGTTTACTACCAATTTAGGTCTTAAAAATAGGTTATGTTGTTTAAACCAACTATTATGTAGTTGGAATTAAGATGAAAAAGTTTTTAAAAATGCAAAGTTAAAAAAAATTACTCATTATTTTTAAAAGGACTATTTTTAATTTAAAAAATAAAAAATATATTAGCTAAATTCTATCTTTATAGTTAGAAATTTCATTTTTTTCATTATTTAAAAAGTGTTTACATTAAAAAATGAATCAATAAGCATAATTTCAAGTTTTGCCCATGGATCTACTGTCTATATTAAAGATTCTTATATCATTTTTAATAAATTTGGTTAATTATCTTATAACAAATCCGTTAGGCGAACTTCTAATCTTAATGTCCATTGTTTTTCTAATTCCTTTAATTATGGAAAGGACTAATTTTCCGATGATTTTTGGTTTGGTTCTCGCTGGTATTATCATTGGTCCTCAGGGTTTAAAATTAGTGTCCATAGACTCAAATTTAAATCTTTTACAAGGAATTGGTATTAGTTATATTATGTTCATTGCAGGGTTAGAATTAGATATAGATAAATTTCTTCATTTAAAAGGAAAAAGTTTTCTATTCGCTTGTCTTACCGGATTATTACCTGGTTTGTTAAGTTTTGGTTTTGCTATAGAACTGTTAAAATTACCTTTGTTAAGTTCAATTGTCGTGGCAATAACTGTTGCAAGTCACACTGTTGTAGAATATCCCTATCTGTCAAAAATACAAGTTGGAAATGAAGAATCTATTTTAGTTACTCTTGGCGCGACTATTATTACGGATTCAATTTGTTTAAGTATACTTGGAATAACTCTAGCTATTAACATTAAAGGATCTTCTTTTTCTTTAGTGCCATTATTAATTTTTATAATTGGTATAGTTTTTTACGTTTTAATTCTTATGTTTATCCTTCCTTATTTTAGTCGCTTGTTTTTTCAAAAAACGCATTCTTCAGATGTTGAATTTCAATTTACCTTTATTGTAATGTTATTTACAGCACTCTTTGCTGAACTTTTTGGTCTTGATCAGGTCATTGGAGCCTTCATAGGTGGTCTTGCTCTAAATAGGCTTATTCCGAAAGATTCACGCCTTATGAATATTACCGAATTTTTTGGACGAGCTTTTTTCATACCCGTTTTCACAATATATATTGGAATGTTAATTAATTTAGGAGCAATTTTCGATGGAATACAAACAATAATAATTTCTTTAGTATTTTTAATATCTTTGTTCGTTGGCAAGTATATCGCTGCTTTTATTGTTGGTAAAATTTATCATTATCAATACTCTAATTATATGACTATGTTTGGGTTAACCCTTTCTCAAGCTGGGGTTGCATTGGCTTGCCTTTTTTTAGGCGTTCAATCTGGACTTCTTTCAAATGAATATTTAAGTGCTGGAATTATTTTTTTAACAATTAGCGATATTGCTTCACCTTTAATATCTCATAAATATGGCAGAAAAATGGCCCAAAGTAAAAAAGTAGAAATTAAATCTTTAAACAAATTTGAAATAACGAAGAATGTATTAATGCCTATTTCAAATATGTTCTCTGAACCTAGATTAGTAGATTTAGGATGCATGCTAGTCAAACAAGGAGAAGGTACCTTATTTCCTATTCATGTAATGGTTCCTCAAAAGGACCAATTAACTAGTCCTGAATTAACAACAGATTCTGATTCAGCTGATAAAATACTTAAAAAAATTATTTCTTTAGGTAATGAATTTGGTATTAAATTATACTCACTTAAACATGTCGATGATAATATTCCAGAGGGAATTCTTAATTCCGCTTTAGAAATAAATGCTTCATTAATACTATTTGATTTGAAAGGGGATCATCCACCAAAAAACTTCTATTTTTCAGAAGCAATTGACATAGTTTTAAGAAAAACACGATGTCCTGTTGCAATAGCAAAGTTTACAACTCAAATTAGCTTATTTGAAAGAATTATTGTCTTTTTGACTCAGTACGAGCTAGTCAATCCCTTTACTCGAAATTATATTCTATTAGTCAGAAATATTTCAAAATCCTTAGGAAAAAAGATTATAATTTTAGATGTTAGTACATTAGATTTCGAATGGGATAAAGTTTTAACTAATATAAGTCCAGATTTTAGATATGAATTTCAAAAATTCAAAATAGTTTCTTCTCGAAAACTGAATAATTTTCTAACTCCAAATGATTTTATTATTGGTACTATACCTCCTAATTTTCCAGTATTTCATGATTTTACCTCAAAAAATCGGTCATTTTCTGCTTCTGATGATGCCTATTTTTACAGTATAAGGGCTCTCTCAATTTCTATGTTACTATTATATTTACCAAAGTTATAAAAGCATTAACCAAGGTTATATAATCATTGAATTTAAATAAATCTTAATAAAGTAATCTTTTTCATCTTGTTCTCACAAAAAAGGTCTTTTATCTACATAATGACTCAAAATTAAAACTTAAATTTTTAAAAAAAAATTATTAGTTTCCCCTATTAAATAGATCGTAGGGAAATTCTGAAGTCCTGAGAAATTAAAAATTTAATCATTTTAAATTGAAATGCTAAAGGACCTAATGAATTAGAATTGGAAAATGCATTATCATTAATGAAAAGTTTGATTTTACCAGGAAATTAAAATGGGAAACTTGAACAGGTTGAATGGTCAAACTTGTCGAAAATTCATTTGATGATTCAAAATACGCATGTGGTATTGAAAATATTACAAAATCACCTTTTCTAAGCTCATTTTTCAATTTTCTTGCTGAAACAACGGGGAATTTTTTATATTCCATTGCTGAATAAGTGATTCCTCTTTTAATTTTGGTTTGCACAAATAATTCATTCTGATGAGAAATATCGATCATAATTAAGGGTTTATTAAGAGATTTAGCTATCCTATCGCAAACATAACTGAAACTATCTAAATTAGGACTATTCAGATCATAATCTGAAATAAAAAGAACACATCTATTTAAATCATTAACTGATTCAAGTAATCTAACAATTGCAATTGGGAATGAATTTTTTCTTAATATTAAATCAATAGTTTTTGAAAATGAATAATCTGATTCTGATGATGATTTTTTCCAGTTAAGAAAAATGATTGTTGGATGGATTTCTAAACTACTTAATATAATTCCAGTGTTTATTGTACTAGAATATTTTTTGGTTATTTGTATTGAAAATAGCTTTTGATCATGGTTGAGTCCAGTTTGTTTGTAAAATGTGTCCAATGATTCCTGAACATTAATTTCTGATGAATATTTACCTACATCCTCAGTGTGTGGGATTATGGTTACTGGATAAAGGATTGAATTGGCATCTTGAAGTTCAGTTTTTATCAAACTGATTGTATTTGAAAAAGAATCGTCAAATGTCTGTGTTGGAAATAACACTTTTTTAAAAATATTTTGATCTTTTTGAGTTTCTTTTGCTTTTTTTGTTTGACTTAGTTTTGGACCATAAATATTTGTCAAAACAGGTCCGATAAAAACAGTTATGATTACAAAAACCAATCCCGCGTTTATGACACTACTCTGCAACATCCCATATTGCACTGCGATTAATATGGTCACAAGAGTACCACCAGCTTGATTTAATGTAAAACTATAACTTGTCATAAATTGGTCAAAAGAAAACCTAAAAACTCGAGAAGCTATCGCTGAAGCTATAAATTTACCAATAATTAAACTGAATAAAAAAATAAATGAGTAAATAAAAATTGATGTTCCAGACAAAAATGCACCGAGATTAACAAGGGTTCCAATATAGATAAAAAATATTGGAATAAAAATTGCTCTTCCTGTAAAAGAGCTTATATGTATTAAAGGAGATTCTTTAGAAACTGATCTGTTGATAGCCAGACCTGCCATGAAAGCACCTATAATTGCTGCAAGTCCAATCAAATTCGCCAATATAGACATACTTAATAAAATTGTGAAACTTAATGCAAAATCAACAGTGGTGCTTTTTTTAATATTTATAATTGGTTTAACAATTTTTGGTAAGAGTATTAAGGAAAAAATGACAAAAAGGATAATGTAAAAAATTACCATTCCAAAAGATGCAAGTGAAAAATTAGATCCATTTGAATGAAAACCGATTAAAGCTCCTAGAACCAAAAAAGCTAAAGTATCAGTTAACATCGTTGCTCCAACTGTTATAACTACTGAATCATCATTAGCAACTCCAAGTTCTGAAACAATTGCATAAGCAATACTGCTGTGACTAAAAACTATATCAGCAATTAATAAAGCGAAGGCTATACCAGCTTGGGGAAAAATGATCCTTGTCAAGAAATAAGCAATAACTCCAGGAAAAACAGTAGTTAAAAGCCCAAAAAATAAACTTTGATTTCGTAATTTATTGAATTGTTCGATATCGACTTCTAGACCCGCTATAAACATATTAAATAAAATTCCTATATTTTGAAAAAAATATATTACAGAATTATCTGATACAGGAATTAAATTAAATAATTCAGGACCAATAAGGATTCCAACTACAAGATAACCCAAAATACTGGGAAGGTTTACCTTTTTGGTTACAAATGGGACAAAAAGTACAAAAAGGAATAGAATCAACAGGTTTGCTGTTTGATCACTGATTAAAGGTGGTCCTATCAATAAAGTTCACGAAATAAATTAAGTTTTATAAATTACAGTTCATTGTGTATTTCTTTTTAATTTGTACGTTATTATATAAATATTTATTATCTCTTAAAATCTCTGACCAAAACTAATATTTTTTATTAATAGCCGACAAAAAGATTTAAAAGAGCATTATTCTCGTGATTTGGTTGCAAAACACATAAATCACTTTTAGTCGGAAAGGTTTTCAAAATTAATGCTCTAAAAATAAATTTTGATAATTCATTTAAAAACGCTTTGGATTCACTTATTTTACGATATGACGATTTAAAAAGAAAGTATCCAGAATATAGCAATGTTATTTCATTTTTTGAGTCAATTTTTCCTTTTTATGAGACTCAATGGGACTTTTTTAAGCCATTCCGACTTTCTGTCGGTGGTAGATCACAAATTTCACTATTAGCACTTCAATTTACATTAATTTACATGCAATTTTTTTCAAAAGATTGTATTTAACGAACTTTAGATAAGATAAATTTAGATAAAGTTCTGAAAGTGATTTTATGAATAGTTAATAAAAAATTACTAGGCCAACCCTAAAAAGGTCCATAAACCTCATTAATGAATAAAATATAGATTGTTTATTTTCCGATATTGTTAAAACTGGTATAGAAGAGGGCATAATAATTGGGTTTGCATTAACATTGGCAATTACCTTTTCTGTATCAATAATATGACTTTTTAGGTTTAATTCTTTTTCCTACAAATAAAAAATATGAAGAAAAAACTTCAATTATTAATAAGCATCTTTATGGAAATGTTTCTTAGACACAATATTCATATGGTAACAGAGGATATGATTCTGAAAGTAATCATAAAGCTTGTAGTGAAATTTTAGGCGCCGAATCAAGAATGACAAATAGAAATGCAACCAGTGAACAACAAAAAGAACACAAGAAAGAGAGTGGCGTTAGACAAGCTGTAGAAAGAACTATTAGTATTGCAGTTACATTTCTTAGAAAAAATAGATCTCCCTTTCATGGTAAGGAAAAGTTAGTACTTGGGTAAAAATGGCTTCTTTGATCCCTTTAATGATTGGATTAAGTTGCTATTTAGGAAATGAGCCGGAATTAGCTCATTGCATAAGCATATTTTTTTAATAGAGTTAAAAATAAGAGGATTATGAAATTAAGTAAGTTTTGGACAAACATTTTAAATATAAAGATCTTAGAATATAAAAATTCAGTTATGAGCAAAAGAAAAAAATAAAAAGAAAAAATTAATCTGAATTACAATTATAATTTCATTTTTTTGCTTTTTTGATTCTTAGTCCTTATTGTAAATTCGTAAACATAAAAATATATTTTAACTCCATAAAAAAATATAAAAATATGGTTCTAATTAAAGAAGGACAAATAAACTATATTTTATTCATATAAAGAGTTATGAATTTCCATCTTCAATTATAAGTTAAAATAATTCAATATTTTAATTACAGACTTTTAAAAAATAATTATATTTCATAATTTGGTTAAATAAAAAGAAAATTTCAAATCTTTAATGAAAATATTATCCTGTTGAATTTATAATGGCAAAAATACCCAGCAAATTGACAAAATTTAAAAATATTGGCTTGTATCTCTCTTTTATTGGTTTTTTTTCATTACTAATCTATTTGATAGTCTTTTTTGGAGAAAAGAATCTAGAAATTGGGAGAAATATTGTTCCAGCTAATTTTAATTCAAATCCTTGGATTGATTTTGCAAAGTCTGCATTATCAAATCTGGGTTCACCACTTACAATTTTACTAATTCAAATGACTGTGATAATGTTATTCTCCCTTGTGTTTGGTCAGATTTGTAAATTGATCAATCAACCAATTGTGATTGGTGAAATATTTTCAGGAATCATATTAGGACCTTCATTATTCGGAACTTTCTTTCCTGATTTATCAGCTAAATTATTTCCCCAAAGTTCAATACCTATTCTTGATTATTTTAGTCAAGTTGGATTAATCTTATTTCTTTTTGTAGTTGGAATGGAATTGGATTTAAAAATTTTGAAAAACAAAGCACAAAAATCCATTATAATAAGCCATGCAAGTATTGTAATTCCTTTTTCGTTAGGAGTAGCACTGTCATATTTTATTTATACGCAACTAGCTCCTAATGGAATTAGTTTCATGGCTTTTAGTTTATTCATGGGCTTAGCAATGAGCATTACTGCATTTCCAGTCCTAGCCCGAATCGTTCAAGAAAGAAATATTAGTAAGACAAGTTTAGGAACAATTGTAATAACATGTGCTGCAGTAGATGATATTACGGCTTGGTCCTTATTAGCCGGTATTGTTGTAGTTGTTAAAGCTGGTTCAGTTTTAAGCTCTTTATTTATAATAATTTTAACTTCTCTTTACATTCTTATAATGTTTAAAATCGTCAGACCATTTTTAAGAGTCCTGGTAGAGTTGGATATTAAACAATCCCCTGATTACCTAAATCGTTCTACTGTATCCCTTATTTTTTCTATATTAATTATATCAGCTATTTTTACAGAAATAATAGGTATTCATGTTTTGTTTGGAGCGTTTATTGCTGGAATTATAATACCCGATGATACGAGATTTAAAAAATTATTCATTGCAAAGATAGAAGATGTTGCATTAGTTCTTTTACTTCCAATATTTTTTATTATTTCTGGATTAAAGACAGAAATCAGTTTGTTAAATAATTTGTATTTATGGGAAGTCACAATTGTTATAATTGTTTTGGCAATTGCAGGAAAATTTATTGGCAGTTCTTTATCAGCAAAATTGTTAAACATTAATTGGAAAGACAGTCTCACGATCGGAACATTAATGAACACAAGAGGATTAATCGAATTAGTGGCATTAAATATAGCATATGATCTTGGAATAATAACTCAAGAGATATTTTCAATGATGGTTATTATGGCATTGGTGACAACGTTTATGACAGGCCCTATTTTAGATTTAATTTCTCGCATTTTTAAAACATCAGCACCCAATTTAGTATTAGATGATGAAAAAATGAATGTCGCTAGCGGGGGAGAAAATTAATTTTAAAATGTGATGTATGGAAATTACAAATAATTACCTAAACTTGGCTTTAATAATTCCAGGCTGTCATTATATAATTGTAATTTAAAGTTATCAGTTTTTGGAAAAGTCAAAATATAAGAAAAAGTTAAGATCAGAACTGTAATTATCAGCTAGTGATTAACTAGTTACTTGATGAGCAAAAAAACTTCATCTAAAAATAAAATTAAATTTTAAAAAAAAAATATAATACTACTGATAATCAAGGTTTAAGCAGTAATAAAAAGACTAAAAGTAAGTATTGCCAATACTACTGAAGTAATTACAACATATTTATAATCTTTTTCCTTAATAATAAAAAAAATCCAAGAAGTTAATACTCGTAGGTATGGAGTAATCATGAGGATTACAACTCCAAGACCTAAGATCATAATAGGGGTTAATCGAAGGGTAAGTAAATCAGTAAACATACGAGAAAAAAAATCTCCAAAGTTTGTCGAAGTTATCGTTGAATCAATTTGAACATTAATATTTGTCGAATAACCAAACCATATTACCCCCAAAATGGTGACTATTAAAGCTAACATAACTGAGCTAATAAGAATACGGCTTAATACTAATTCAAGATCAAAATCATTCTTCGTTTTAATCTTGTTTAATTTTGATTCTATAATATGGAGTTCCTCATCCGTAACTGGGGTGGTTACAATTAGATCTCCTTTTTTAAGAAAAACACCAGTCAATTCATGATAAGCTTTTCTATCATTTGAATCGGTGACAGTATGAGGCACCTTCTTAACTGCATCAGATTTATTTTCATCTTTTTTTGAATCTACCATTATACAACACCGAATCCTCTAAACAACATTTCAATGCCTAAAACTAATAAAACAACAAGAAATAATTTTCTAATTTGGAGATTTTTCATACGAACCATTAATTTTGTGCCTAGAATAGCGCCGAATGTAACACCAATAACTATGGGGACGACTAAACCAATATTTACTAGACCCTGAGCTATAAATACACTAGATCCGGAAAGAGCAGTGACACCAATTATAAAATTGCTCGTACTGGTCGAAACCTTACTAGGCATATTCATAATAAGATCATGAATTGTGACCTTAACCGATCCTGCTCCTATACCCAACAATCCAGCAATAAGACCAGCTCCAAGCATAGCTACTCCTCCAATTATTGGATGTTTTGTTTTGTAAAAAATCCAGGAATCACTAGCTTTATCGTAATAAAAGCCTTCAAGACCAAGCCAATGAGAAAATGAATCTTCCTGTGCTGTAAAGGGGAGTTCTTCCTTACCTTTTTTGGTAAGTAATTGCCACCATGAAAATAAAAGTATAAAAGAGAATATAAAAAACAATATAAATTGATCCTTAGTAGGAAGAATTATTAAAATTTTAGCACCAATAATTGCCCCAATGGCAGTAAACATTTCAAGATACATCCCAATACGAATATTGGCAATATGATCACGAACGTAAGCTGAAGCGGAACCACTAGAGGTTGCTATAGTTGATAAAAGACTTGCAGCGATTGCATATTTTATCGGAACACCAATGAGTGTAAGAAAAGGTATAAGTACAAGACCTCCACCAATACCTGTCATTGCACCTAAAATGCCAGCTGGAAGTGCTACTGCTAAAAGTATGTAAAAATTTGGTATCAATAGTCACAATTCCTTTTAAATTATCTCTAACGTTTAATTAGACCATGTTTTATGAAGATTTTTTGTATTTTTAAATTTACGTATTGATTTCAAAAAAAATGGCTTTTATTGGTTTTTATAAAAAACTTGACATTTTTAATTTAATACTAATCAATTAACTACCCAAAACATAACAAGAACTCCAATACCAAAAATTTTAGTAAGAATTCTTAAAATTCTCAATTTTGCTACAAAAATTGCTCTCCTTATAAGTAATGTTATATCAATTCCTGTGATTTCATATATGGTCATTGCAAATAGTATTTCAAAAATATTAACAAACAGTTGAAAGTCATTATTATTAAGAAGTAGTTATTAATTCATAAAAGATTTGTAAAAACAAAAATTATGCATCTTATGAAATCAGGACTAGCCCTTCCTTTTCATTACACCAATTAAAACTTAAAATCATAGATGCTAATTAGATAATAATGATTTACAGGTGAACCATTCCTTACTTTCTATGGAAGGGTCTATTTAATTAGATAATCATTTTCATATTTCAATAAGTTCATCAGACCAAATTTTAATCGTTTATTTTCCATTTCTCTATTATAATAAATCAAAATTATTGTAAAAAATTCCAAAATTGCTATTATTAATTAATTAGCCTATTCAAATTTCTTTTGATTATTCTATGAAAGGGTTTTTAAGATCTAGTAGATACATTAGTTTAAGTTGTCCAATTAGTATTTTGGTGCCTTTTGCATTTTTTTCGAACTCTCAATTATCAGGATAAAAATGAAGGAGCACAGTTAAGGCTAAATAAGGAAAGTTTTCATCTTTAACGTTATAATTTCGAAATTTTATAATTTTACCTTTAAATAGCTTTAAATCTATTTTGGATGGTACTTCTGAATAGTGGAACAATTTTACTAAATTTGTAGTAAAAATTCGCCAAAAGTAGATCAGAAAGGAATTATATCAATGGTTAGTGCAATAGTGCTTGTAAATTCTGAAAATGAAGAATCAAAATTAGTTCTAGAAGAAATTAAGAATATCCCTGGTGTAAAAGAAGCTTATCATGTATATGGTGCATTTGATATAATACTACGAATAGAAAAAGAGAGTTTGGATTCATTAAATGAAGCAGTGAATGTTGATATTCGCACTATTAAACAAATTCGCTCCACTCTTTCATTATTAATTGTTAATTAATTTCTTTTGACCAGACACAAATTATTTCAACAATTAATTGTCTCATTGGTTAAGATGTTGATTTAAAAATTTAATAATTTTTTCAAGGCCGAGTTAATTTTATTGAAAGAGATAATTGGAGAAATTTTAAAAAGGAGTTTTACCCTAATAGATTTCATTTGATAAATAAGTGAATTGTTAAAAGGATAATTTTCAATTTATAAAATTTTAATCACCATTTTGGAATTATAAAGATAATGGAACAAATAAATATTAATATTGACATTTCAATCAATAAGAAGAAGGTAAAATCGTTTTTATTTATGGTGAAATTTTTCTCGGTCCACGATGTGTTATACATTGATAAAGAATTGAACACTATTCTTGCTATGGAAATTTTAAAGTCACCTATCGTTAAACTTACGTGGAAAGGATCTACTCAAGATGATGATACAGTTGAACGTATAGCAAATAGATGGAATTTTTTCATGGAAGTTGGAAATGTAACAATTTTGCAAAAAAGAAATGTTTCTGAAATTAATTTTTCTAATGGTAAATATTCAATAACAAAATTCGATAACCAAACTTCTAAGAAACCAACAATGAAAAGTTCCAAATGGACCCTACAACAGTATTTTGTTCTAAAATATCATATGTTGAATGATCTGATAAACAAAATTGATGGTATAAACGAATTAAACTTGCAAGAATTGGCCAAGGATTACAATGTTAATAAGGGATTTTTGCTTAATTTCGTTTATTCATTCATCAATAAAAAATTATTCACTTTGCGTTTTGAAGAAAACATTCCAAAATTAGTCATCACTGATAATTCAGACAAAGTTAAGTCAATTTTAGAAAATCTAGTTGTTGAAATGGAAAATAATTTACTTTTTTAAAAATCTGGTTAAAGAAGTTTTTTTTTGAAAATTTTTTTTTTATCTTTAACATTATTAGTTTATTTGCTTTTTTCGTTGTCTAATTTACTGCCACCTAATTCATGTTTAAAGTAAAAAGGAAATTATTGAACTTATAATTCAGAATAACTAATAAATCACTAAATGTTGTGATTAATGGATTCAGAACATTATCAACCCAACTTTAAAAAATGAAAATTGAACATATTGTAAATTTTCATTATTTTAGAAATAATAAATAATTTTTAATTGAATTTTTCATTCTAATATAATTATTTCTATATATTGCAAATAAATCTTATACAACTTGATAATAA
>DAHXPE010000076.1 GCA_027364495.1 Candidatus Heimdallarchaeota archaeon
ATACAGGGAGAAATACCTTGAACTGAAGAAATCCGATCTCCTTACAGGAAAGGCCTATTCCATGAAGGAGAATATACGAAACCTCTGGAATGCACCAACGCTGGAAGATGCCATGAGATACTGGAATAACTGGTATTCATGGGTAATACACTCCTCCATCAGTGCCATGAAGGATGTTGCAAGGATGATGAAGGTTCACCTTGGCAGGATACTGAATTATTTCATCCATAGAATAACCAATGCAAGGGAGGAGGGGATCAATTCAAAGATTGCCCTGATAGAGAAGATGGCTTACGGGTACAGAAATCAGGAGCACCTGAAGACAGCCATATATTTCAGATGCGGTAATTTGGACCTTTATCCATGAGCCCACATGAAAGTCCGATGACCCAATACTCTTAAAACATGAGAATTAATTATTTAAGGAAAATCAGATATAGCATTAAAATTAAAGATCATTTTAGAATATAGGTAGCATTTGTTTATTTAAGTATCAAACAAATAAACATGAAAGCTTCAATTAAATTTTAATACCTATTGGCATAAAGTATATATTTCTAATATCTTTACATAAATCCATAGAGTAAATCAAATGCGGAATAATCGTTCAGATCTGGTGAATTTCTTTAGTCAATATTACATAAAGGTCAAATCAAAGTCATTCACTTTAGTATCAATAGTATTTATTGTTTTTACAACACTTTTTATCTTAGCTATCAAAACAGTTGATATTTATAACACTAGGTTTTTTCTATATTACTCAAGTTTTTTCTATGTTTCTGTTAACCCCTATCTCAATTTTTCTTCTCCAACTCCGCCCATATTTTTTTCAATTCTATTTCCACAATTTTATGTTTATATTCTATCAACAAACATTCAGCTTACGGTTATTTTTATTAGATTCATCAATCTTCTCTTTTTGTTAATTTCAGCGATTCTAACATATTTTATAGTTGAGAAAATAAGTGGTAATAAATTTCGAGCCCGTTCTGGGTTTCTTTTAATCTTATTCAGTCCTTTTCTTTTCTATGTTAGTTTTGTTTTCAATGAACAAGATATAGTACCTATTGCACTTACGTTGGTTTCAGTGTACCTTATACTCTTTTCAAAAGACAGTGCTTTGAAATTTACAGGAGTCATTATTTTTTCATATGCATCGTTTTTCTACTACTTTCCATTATTGATATTACCCGCAATTTTAATATATCAACGAAAATTCACTCAATTTTTATCATTGTTTATTATGTTTGTAGTAACCCTATTGTTCTTCTATTCGTTATTCATTATAGATTTAAGGTGGGATTTTACCAATAACGGTGTAAGTGCAATAAGTTCTACTGGGGCCCAGATTCCTGCTTTCTCAATTTTAAACTTGTTTTCACCAGGTATTTTTGATACCTATAGTAGCTCATTGAGCTTTGTGAGTGAAATTTTTATCATTATATCTATTCTCTCTCTGCTTTTTATACCTATCATTACCAGATTTTTTAAAATTAATATATTTACAGCTTTTGCTATAATATATGCAATACCTTTTTTATTTATTAAGATATATAATGAAGATGAGTTTATCTGGATGATTCCATTTTTTACAATATCGTTATCGCTATTTTCACCTGAAAAAAGGATTAAATCTAGAAATTTATTAGCTCAACTTTGCATCCTTCCTTCATTGGTGGTATTTAACATGTATGGAGCACCTGAATTTGGACAGGGGACTGGGTTTTTCTATTTAACTTATTTACAGTTTCATCAGCCAATAGAAATTTATTCTATTATTCCATTCAACGTTGAAGTTACTAAAATACTTGATTTGGTTGGATTTATTTCAATTTTCCTAGTTGTTGTATACGTTCTAAAATTAAATTATGTTAAACAAACTTTAAAAGTAAACGCAAATCAAATAAAAACCAATCTTTCTTCATTGACAAATAAGATGATATTGTTACATAGAAACATTATTCATTATTTGACGACTCCCGACAAAGTATCTAAGTTGTTACTTGAAATGAGAAAAACAATTTTTTCTATTAAAAAGAGTAAAAAAATAGGAATTATTGCAATCTCTTTGTTAATGTTGTCAGTGTGGATTTTAGGTGGTCTTACACAAATTGAAAAAAGTAATAACGAAATTGTTTATAACAAAGGTCCTTTTCCGTTAGCATATTTTTTTGGAAATAACCTTGAAATGAATAGTAATTACACATACAACTTTATGAATAACAATTCATACGTTCAATTGTCAAACTACTCAGGCAATTTGGTTCCCCCCTCAATTTTCTACAGGTCACTCTATAATCAAAATATAAACATAACTCTTGAAGCACTACCCAATTTGCCCAGTAACGTAATTTCTAATGATACTTTCGCTGGCTTGAATGGCCTTAATATAAGTATAGTAAATCGTCTTCATCCATTGGGAAATTATAAAGTAATGTCACCATTTAACTCTGAAAATTCTTCAATTGTCGGAAATTCAGGAATCCTACCATTAGGAGTCAACAGCACTCCAATTATTTCTATGTCAGGAACTTCAGTTGAAGAATACAATATTTCATCAAATCAATCACTTGGAGTAACCTATTTACTTGGATTCAAACAAGAGATATCAAACGTATCTCAGAATTTACTTTTTTACTTGGATATGCACGGAAATGTGTTTGAACTTTTTTATGAAGGTAAAACGCTTTATTTTATGCACTATTCACCAAATGCTCAGGCTCAATTTCAACTTATAGATCAATCTCATTATTCATTATCTTGGAATATAGTTTCAATTTCATTTAATGAAAGAAACGTATCCTTCAACATTAATGGATATGAAATTGGTTCGCAATCATTGACTAAAGCAATTGGCAATGTGTCAAATATATTAGTTGGTTCTGCTGGATTAGGGACTTTTTATCAAAATAGATTTTCATTCTATGGGATGGTTACTCCACTTCTTTCTATTAATACATCATTATTACATTACTCCAGTTATTTAGGAATGTGTTTTAAAGGAGTTAATTATTTTCAAATTCTTTCTTCGCATAATGTCACATTGATAGCTAATAATAGTCAAGTAAAAATTATAAATGGTCAAGATACCAAGAATTTTTTTGGGACTTTTAATTTTCTGTGGTTTGGGCGTCCTTACACATTTTCCCCAAGCATCGTATTCTCAATTCATCATCTATCAATTGAAAGAAATAGATCCTCTCCTATCTTTTTAGATATGATATTAATAGCCTATGTTTTTCCGACTTTAGTATTTTTAATTTCTTCGGTCAAAATTTTTGAATATATCCGATTACGATATAAAAATACTTAACCTTACGCAGTGAAATTTAAGTAATTATATTGAATTAGAATACTCAAATCATTACAACTCTAGAAAAGTTTCTAAACAACGTTATGAATCTTTAGCTGAATTCGACGTTTGTCCTCTAGTTGTTTTCAATCATTTCTTGATTTATTTACATTTTCTCACCATTGATACAGGGAAAGAACAACATACTACACATAACTTAGTTTATTGAGACATCAAGATTGAACTCTCATTGCTTCAGGGATACGAAAAATGAAGAGTATAGGTTTTTCAATTATTATAAAATCATTCATATTGATCTGGGTAGTGAAGGAATTGAAATATTTGATTATGAATAAAAAATTTTAGAAAGCAAGATTAAACATAAAATAGTTTTAATGTATTGTTCTTTATTCGACACTTTATGCAAAATTGTATGAGAAGATTTTCTTTAGGTGGTGATTAATGGATATGGAAACATCTACGATGAAGCACAGTCAAAAGATGAACAGTTACGAGAAAGTTTTTATACTTTTCACATTTTGCTTTTTATGAATATTCTCATAACTGGAGGGGAGGGGTTTATTGGAAGAAATCTCAAAGACCAACTTCTAAGAGAGAATAATGAAGTTTTAACTCTAGACATTACAGGAAAACCCATCTTTAAGTGTACAATACTTAATTATAGTGATGTTTTGGAAGCTACGAAGAATATTGATGTGATTTTCCACCTTGCTGCAACCACATCTCCTCCTCAATTTGAATCAGATCTTTTTACCGGATTTGATACAAATGTAAAAGGTACATTAAATGTTTTGAATGCTGCAGTGTTTCATGGAGTGAAACGCATAATTCTTGCATCTTCCTCTGCAGTTTATGGTGACATTAAAGTCCCAGGAAATGAAGATATGAAAATATTTGGGCACAATAACATGTATGCCACCACTAAATTGTTCGACGAATATCTTGGAAGATACTTCAGCCTCAGAGATGAAATAGAAGTTGTTTCACTTAGGTACTTTAATGTTTATGGTAATGGAGAGAATACTAAAGGGATGTATTCAAGTGTAATTTCTAAATTCTTTGATTCTATCTTAAGCAATAAGATGCCCGTGATTTTTGGAGATGGAAAACAGAGCAGGGACTTGGTCTTTATAAAGGACACAGTTGATGCTTCAATAAGAGCAATGAAGAATGGTATCTCCGGAAACATCTATAATGTAGGAACTGGGGTTGCAACACAATTTAACCACATAGTAGAAGTAATGTCTAAACTTCTTGGAAGGGAAATTTTACCAAAATATGAAAATAATCCATTTAAAAATTATCAGATGTTTACTCAGGCAAATATCGAAAAAATTTCTCATCAGTTGAACTGGAAATCTAAATATTCGATAGAAAATGGAATTTCAGAAATGGCAAGGATTAGTGGGCTAATTTAAAAATGATTTCATAAAAGGAATTGGAAGAGCAATTTCTATAGTAAAATTGTAGATTCTTAACGTAATAATATTAACAATTATTCTTATATTGACGATGGATAAACGAATTATTTTTATTGGTGAAATCAAGGCTATTACAAGAGCTCCTCAAATCGAGCCTAAAGAGTCAATATTTCTATCCCATTTTTGATGTGAAATGTAAACGAAGACTTTCCCACTGTACTAAAGCAGTAATAAATAAAATAAAAATATCCTTGTTTTATGACTCTATAATTCCATCAAAAATACCTTTAAAATAATATTTTACCATTTTTTTGATTTTAATCCCTGCAAATAAATTCATAAATCCTACATATATAACAAAAATTATGGCCTTAATGTAACCATATCTCTTGAGCATGATCAAAGAATTTCTTGCTAAATAATACATTCTTTCAGGTTGAATATAAAAATACGAATTGTTATCCTTCATTATCCTTTGGCCTTCATTATGCATCATTTTGGATTTGCCTAAAATCATTATTTTATAACCCATTTTTCTTACTTTAAAACAAAAATCATCATCTACAAAATATATAAACATCGTTTCATCAAATTTTATAGTTTTTAGTATTTCTAGACTTATAATAGTTCCACTTGTTATTATATGCTTCGCGGCAATTGGGGTTTTTTTCGTATTTCTCGTTATCTCCATCGCAAATCTCTTTGTGACAAAATTTAAACCAAAAAGTCCTGGACCATTGCGGTCAACAAGTTTTAGGATCTCTGAATTAGCATTTTCAAAAGTATCTTGGTAAAAAGTAGTATCTTGATCTAATGTCAAAATATAGTCATATTTTCCAATATTTAAAGCACGTTCGATTCCGATATTTAATGCCTTTCCTATTCCGAAATTATCATCTAGTTTTATTATTTCAATCTTATTTCCAAATTTCTTTAGTGAGTATTCTAACTCTCCTATATTCTCGCTTGAATTGTCGACAACAATTATCTTTTGCAAATTTCTAACAAGGGTTTCAACTTGAGTCATAAATGTACTCAAACTCGGATTGAAAGTTACGCTTATTGAACACCAGTTCAACATATTTTCATACCTAACTGAAATACCTAACTGAAATAAATAGTTACTTTCCAAATTTTTATTACTTTCTCTATCACAGTATGTTTTAGATATTAGGCTGTAATTTTAGGTTTTCCAATGTTAGATATTATCCCATAAGCAAAATAAACAGTATATAGAATGTCCAAAAGAACACTTAGGAGTATAGAAAGGATTATATTAATTTGTAAAATTATTTTATTCTTCTTTAATATTTTTAATTCTTTTGTAATAAAAATTCCTCTTAACGCAGTCCCAATGACTAAAAACATCAAAAAATCTATATTATTTAAAATTAAAGATGACAAAAAGGAAATAATCACTAGTAAAGTTACAGTTACTGATATGATTCTATTCCTGATCTTAACCTTAATGTAATTGGTTTTGTTTTTCGAATGTTTTTTTTTTGAGTATATTCCAGTAAACAGCGGAGCTGAGTATTTTCCATAAACAATTTCTTTGTGGATAATTCCTTTAAAACTATTTTCACCGGTCAATGTGTTAAAGTACATTGGGGCATCAGATAAAGTCATTGGTAATCCCAAATCTGCGACTTTATGAGAAAAAACTTGATCTTCTCCAGATATTCTTAAAGTTTCATCAAACGGTCCAATTTTAATTATAGTTTCTCTTTTAAGTAAATCACATTTATTCTCAGTCAATCCGATTTGACCTTTCTGAATTGTGTTTAGATAAATATGTCCCAGTCTCAACTCTACAAATTTTTGATAAAAATTTAATTTTTTTAATTCATAGTTTTGTCTTCCTATTAAAATACCTTCATCTTTCATACTCTCTAAAATTTTTATAGAATCCTTTATACTTGAATTTTCAAAAAGTATGCAATCCTGCTGTAAAATTAAAATGTACTCTCCATAAGAAGCTCTTATGCCATCATTGAGTGACGCTGAGAGTCCCTTATTTTTCGTGTGATGAATAAATGTTCCGCCAATGGAGTTTGTAAAATCTTCGGCAAATTCGGAAGAACCGTCATTGCTGCAGTCATCCACAACGATTAATTGTAATTTAGAAAGAGATTGTTCAGAAATACTTTTGAGACATTCTTTTAATCCTTCTGATAAACCATTATATACAGTCACAATAACCGAAACAGAAGGTTCATACAAAGTACTATTGCTTTGAACATTTCTCATTTATTCCTAATCTTTCTCCATCTAAATATATTTTTCTTTCTTTTCATCGCTTCATTCTTAGAACCTCACATAAAGTGCATATTATGTGTTTCACATTTGACGATCCAATATCTCTGAAGTCACATACTGTGATATTGTCTTTAATTCTTAATACTGGTGAGAAATTTTTTATATAGCGATAAACTTACGATATTAACGTATGTCTGAAGTCGCTTCCATAAGACAAAATAACACATTACTTTTAGAACCATGCTCAATAGTTATACCTGCATATAATGAAGAAAAACGCATCGTTTCGGTTCTAAATGAAACTTGTGAATTCATCTCAAATAATAAGCTCCCATGGGAAGTAATTATTGCAGTAGATGGGAACGATAATACAAACGATATTGTGGAAAAATATCATAAATTTTATTCGTTTGTCACATCGAGAAAGTCCTCAGGCAGGAGTGGAATGGGTGGAGCCATAAGAAGGGGAATAACTTCAGCTAATGGGAAATTCATAATATTAATGGATGCAGATGGAAGCGCCAATCTTCAAAATATGTTAAACAAAGCTTTTTTGTTAGAACAATATGATGTGTTAAATTTTAATAGATATTCACTTTCAAGCAATTTCATACCTATTAAAAGAAGATTAGCTAGTAGGGGTCTAAATCTCATTCTAAAAACTTTATTTGGTATTAGTGTCAGGGATACGCAATGTGGGTACAAGATTATTAAAAAAGAAGTAGCACTTTCGATTGCTAATAAGAATACATTTTCAAATGGTTTCTTTTTAACTGCTTTTTTTCTTCATAGCAAAATGATGGGTATAAAGGTAACTGAAGAACCTTTGTGTTATAAACACACGGATGGTAGCAAGTTTAACTTATTAATGACATCTATTTCATATTTAGTTTCTATATTTGCATTTTGGACAAAGAACTCTGGGTTCTATAGATTTGTTCCTATTTCATTAACTCAATTATACTATAGAAAATTTAGATATCTTTAACTTTTTTGAAAAATCGATATTTTTCTTCAAATTATAGACAAATTCTTGAGCACATTGAGATTTGAAAAATTTTTTAATATATATGGCATTCTATAACCTTCTGGGACTTAAATGTCTAATATTTCATAGATTTGTGTCTAACTAATATTCCCGTTTATGGACACCTATTTTGGTATGAATGCAATGCATAAAGTTTGTATACATAACGAGTATTATTTTGAAACATAGGTATGACTAGAAGAATATTAAAAATCCAATAAATGTCTGACTGTATTTTTTACCATTAAATTTGTTATAGTTTGTAGATCCATGTCAATATATCTCTGAAAACTTTTTATATACGTTGACATTAAAAGATATTTTATATCATTATAATACCTTAAACTTAAAGATAAATGTCAGGATGAACTCCTATGCTTAATGGAAAACCGTTTTCCGGTAAAGGTATAATCATTACAGGTGGGGGATCAGGACTGGGCCTCCAGATGGCAAATACTCTGGGTTCATATGGTGCAGTCATTCATATTATAAGCAGAGATCAGGAAAAACTGAACAAAGCAAGAAATTCACTAAAGGATAAGAGTATTGAATGTTTCACTTATTCATCAGATATAAGGGATTTTGATAAAATAAAAGAAATAGTAAACAAAATGATGAATGATCATGAAATTTCAGGCCTCATAAACAATGCCGCAGGAAATTTCATCTCAAGAACTGAAGACCTCTCCATGAACGGTTTTTTAACCGTTTTAAATATAGTTTTAACAGGTTCAATCAACATTACTCTTGAAGTCGGAAAGAGATGGATAAAGGATGGTAAAAGAGGTAATATTTTAAGCATCCTTGCAACGTATGTAGACACAGGATCACCTTATGTAGTTCCATCTGCAACTGCAAAATCCGGCCTCCAGGCATTCACAAGATCTATTGCAGCTGAATGGGGCCCCAAGGGAATCAGGGCGAACGGAATAGCTCCGGGCCCCTTCAAAACTGACGGCGCATGGAAGAATCTTATTCCAGGAGATGAAGCTGAAAATTTAATGATCAACAGGAATCCCATGAGGAGACTTGGCAGGAAGGAAGAGATAGGGGAACTTGCAGCATACCTCATGAGCGATGCTGCAGAATACATTAATGGTGAAACCATAAGGATAGACGGTGGAGAATACATCAACAGCGCTGCTCAGTTCAGCATGTTATCCATGCTTCCAGACTCCATGTGGGAAGAAATGAAAGAGAGGAGAAACAAAAAATGATGTTCATATTCATCAACGGATGGGAAACCAACCTGAAATTCTCTGCAGCTCACTTCATTCCATACCACAGCAAGTGCAGAAGGCTGCATGGCCATGATTACGCCATTGACATCAAAATAACAGGAGAAACAGTAAATGGAATGGTCATGGATTTTGTTGTAATAAAAAAAGAACTGAGGAAAATACTGGAATCCATGGATCACAAA
>DAHXPE010000062.1 GCA_027364495.1 Candidatus Heimdallarchaeota archaeon
GTTTTAACTTGAATTCCTCTATATTGATTAATTCCATTATCAATTTCACTTTTAAGTTTATATAATATATCTAACTCACTTCCTTCTCTTCCATTTATCTTAACTTCAGTAAATTCTTTTCTTGCCATCATTAGATTATAAATAAAAACTTCTTTTTCATCTCCAATAGAAGTACTTTCTTTATTTCCACCATTGTCAATTCCACCTTGATGTCTATCACAAAAGCATCCAAGTGTACAATAGTTATAGCATTCTTCATCAACATAGTTACATTTTTCCATCCATTTTTTACTTCTTTCATTGAATCTGTAAATTTTACCATTAAATTCGGCTAGCTTCTCTGTTTTTGATTTTATTTTAAGAGAAAAATATCTAGGTGTATCTCCGGTTGTTTTGAAAGAATTTTGATGGAAATCGCAATATCCATTATGTTTGACATAACTGATACATTTTTTGATACCATTATATTTGCAAGTTTCAATCCATGTATTTTTCATTCTATTAAACCTAAATGTACCACCCGTTGTTTCACAAAGATACTTTTCTTCACCATCCTGATTTATTGTATATTGTTTCAATATTTGATTATTCATTGATTTCTAATTAGAAATCAATCTTATTTTTCATTTTACCTTTAGCTACAAATTAATTGATAAATATAATACTATCTAGAATATAAATTTTCCACCGGTAGAATTTGGCCCACAAATAGAACCCTGAGGTAATTTTTCTAAAGCATCTCCGAAGTAAACACCACAATCTCTTTGTCCTTCTGCGTTGGTTCTATAATATCTTCTGAAATAAAAAGCGGCATTATTTTCTTCAATTATATCAGATAAATGAGTTCTTCCATCTCTAACAGTTTGAATCTTTTTATCAACAGATATAAGACCATAATAAGTCATAAAATCATCAGCGATAATCTCAAAAATCTCAACCTGATTTTTTTGACCAATTCTTTGGACTCTTCCATTGGCTTGTTCATCAGTTTTTTGATTGTATTCGGGATCGAACTTAATAATTTTACTGAATTTTTGATAATTTATACCCTCTTTGGTAGCACCAGTTGAGGAAATTAAAATTGTAGGAGATTTCTTATCTATTAGAGCGTTACATCTTTGTACTATATTATATCTTTCTTTATCTGATGTCACTTTTCCATTTATCTTTGATATATTATAGTATGGATAGTTAGATTGAATTGTTCTCTCAATTTCACCAGAAATACCATCATAATGATGAAAAATAATAAAAGATTCATTGTGTCTTGATCTCATAATCTCTAGTAGTTTATTCATCTTTGACATAGTTCCACTGTAATTATATCTAGAACCATATAATTGTGAGATAATCATTGGAGGAGAACCAAATGGATACGATACAATTTTACGAAATTCTTCAGATTCGGTAAATGTTCCATTTTTAGAATTATTATTATAGAATCTTGCTTCTGTTATTTTAACGATTATATATGATCGTTCATCTTTCATTAGTAATTCAACTAAACTTGGATTTACTGAGAACTGATGACACATCATTTCATATGACATTACTTCTAGAGATTTTGATAAAGAAGTTTCAGGTAATGTAACAACACAATCATAAATAATCGGATCCTTTTCTGGATAATTCATAAATCTTTTCATATAGGGAGTTAATTGATTTCTATTTCTTCTAAATAGATTAGTTGAGATTAGAGATCTTAATTCTGGCTCTATCTCTCTTTCCGTCTTACCTAAAATAAATCTATTGTCAATAAATTTAAAAATATTGGCAAGATCATTTCTTTCCATTTGAACAGGTGTACCGGAAAGAATCCATCTACTACCTAGTCTTTGTGTTCCATAAGGACCATTAACAATAGGTTGTTTGATTTGATTTAATTTATCCCACGATAGTGTTTCATTTCTTAATAAATGACCCTCGTCGATAATATATCGATAGAATATCTTATCAGTCACAAGTTTGTCATTTTTAATTCCATTTGTTACTAATTGGTAATTACATATTAAGACTGCAGGTTCCACATATACTTCTCCTTTTTTGCTATTTAGTGGAACGGTATCTGCAACTAAGATACCATCGCTATTTTTAACTAAGACACCCTTATAGAATTTTCCATCATCTATTGTATAAATAGTAATTCCTTTTATGAATCTCAGACACGTGTCAATCCATTGAAATCTAACTGAAGGCGGACATAAAATTAACGTAGATGGAACTGGAGTGCTAGCTATCAAAGCACATGTTGTTTCGGTTTTACCCATTCCCATATCGTCTGCCAAAATTCCGCCTTTTAAAAAATTAGGATTACCAATGTTATATTCAATAGTCTTCATCCATTGAACAGCAGATGCTTGATGTATATATAACGTAAAATCTAGGTTATCGTTTCCAAATAGTTCTTTAGCTGTTAGCTCCATATTTGGTATTTAATTTAGGAAAAACTTTCTTAAATTTCAATAATACACGCATTACCATTAATATTTTCAAATGGTAAATGAAAAGTAAAATAGAACTTTGTTTAAAACAAATATATAAAATGGTAATTAAATAATATTTATAGTAAGTGTAATATCACTTTATAAAATAAT
>DAHXPE010000113.1 GCA_027364495.1 Candidatus Heimdallarchaeota archaeon
GGAGACAGAATTGAATCTTCAGAATTTTCATCTGCAATTCGGATAGGATCTCTAAAAAGAGGTATATTACTTCCTATACTTCCTATTATAAATAAATATTCGAAAAATAAAAATGCAAGACAAACAATGACATTTAAATCAAATTTAGGATTTGAATTTAAGGTAGTTCAAATTAGCGGAAGTTTGGCTTATCGAACAGTTGCTTATGGCACTCCAGGTGTTATATTTTCAAAAGGTGCTAAATTAGGAATGATAAGATATGGAAGTGAGACCGATTTACATTTACCGAGTGATTTAACTCTACCATTTGCACAAATAGGAACAAAAATTAAAGCTGGAAAAACAATAATAGCAAAATTAAAAATTTCTAAATCAAGTTAAAATCTAATTGTTTTATTGATTATAAATTAATTTTTCAAAAAACATGTGAACAGTAATGGAACAATATACAGAAGCACAATTCACAACCAGACAACCAAAAGATTATCTTTTCTTTATTGCTGCTAATGTTTTTACATTAGGAAATCTTCTTTGTGGTTTATATGGCATTTTCTTAACATTTGATGGCAGCATTCTGGCAGCATTTCAATTTTTATTACTTGGAGCATTTTTGGATTTATTTGATGGAAAACTAGCCAAAATGTCTCATATTAAAACTCAATTTGGAGAATATGCAGATTCCTTTGCTGATTTAATGACCTTTGCTTTATTACCAGGCTTTATGGTGCTTGCGTTAAAATCGTCTTTATGGCTAGGAGATTATGAAATTGTTAGTAATTTTACTCTTGGACAATTATTTGCTGGGGTCTACGCGGTTGGAGGCTGGTATAGATTAATAAGATATAGTGCTAAACCTTCTGGATCAAAATTTGAAGGATTACCATCTGCTGCCGCTGCAATGTTTATAGGGGCTTTCACAGTAATTGTAGTTGAATTTCCTGATTTACCTTTGAATGTATTATTAACCGTGGCAATTGTTATAACTGGTTTTCTAATGAGTTCAACGATAACATACCCCTCCCCTAAGCGAATGTTTCAATCAGATAATTTTTTAATAACCGTAGCAGGTGTTATTGGTTTCTTGTATGTTGTTTATCCAAACTGGATAAGTGCATTAATGGTAGTAATTATTTCTGTTTTATATACATCAGCTGGACCATATTATTTTATTAAAACACAGCAAAAAACTTCAACCGAGACGATTCCCTAGGTTTAAATTTTTTGCAGTTATCTTCTTCTGGCTTTAAACTTTGATTTGGTACTTGCTGAAGGCAAATTTTCATCTTTCCTTTTTTGAACGTTTAGTTGCTTTGAGTAAATAATAAAAGACTAAAAATGAAAATTAGTACTAAAAAGAGCAATAAAAAAGAAGATTTAAACTTTTTAAATATCACTCCATTACCTCTTAAGCCAAAAAGGTGTTATTGCTAAATTAATTTGCATTAAATAAAAAACCAATCCATTTATTCAAATAAATGTGATGTTGATTTATTTAAACCAAATTCAGATGTTTTCAATTCTTCTTTTAGTTTAATTTTTTTGCATTTTATACAAATAATATCTTACCATATAGCTTAAATGTAATTTCAAGAATAAAATTAGTTTAAAAATTGATGAAAAAGAAAATATTCATAATTATTTAATCAATAAGCAAAAAATTATCTAATAAACCTAAATATATGAATTAAATATGAATGATTACGAATAATATTATCGCTCAAATAGTTTTGTGAATGATACTAACTCTTTTAGATAAGATTCCTCAACCTCTACCCATTGAAATCTCCATTCCCAATTATTTGATAAAGTCCCTGGAAAATTCATTCTGGATTTCTCTCCTAATCGTAAAAGATCTTGCATTGGAATAATAGCTAGAACAGATCTAGAAGACCAAACTGCACGAATTAAATTAGTAATAATATCTTGTTCACTTGAGTTAAAATATTTTAGGGTGTTTTCTTTAGTTAATTCTGAACTGTTCTCCCACCACGCACAGATAGGTAGATTATCATGTGTTCCGGTATATGAAACGCTGTTTCGTTCGATATTATGTGGCAGAAATCTATTTTCAACAAAATTATGATCACCAAATGCCATTTGCAAAATTTTCATACCAGGAAAGGAAAATTCATGACGTAATTTATTTACTTCTGGTGTAATAACACCTAAATCTTCTGCAATTAAAGGAAGTGGATTGAATTTCTTCTTTAATGTTTCAAAAAGATATTTACCAGGAGCTTTGACCCATTTTCCATTTTCAGCAGTTTTATCTTCACCAGGAACTTCCCAATAAGCTTCAAAACCACGAAAATGATCTAATCTAATGATATCTACAAGCTCTAACATTTGAGTAATTCGGTTTATCCACCATTTAAAGCCATTTTTTTTCATTTTAGTCCAATTATATATTGGATTGCCCCAAAGTTGACCAGTTTTTGAAAAAAAATCTGGTGGAACTCCAGCAACAACCGTGGGTTCACCATTATCTAATAAAAATAGATCTTGATTACTCCAGACATCGCTACTGTCAAGAGAAACATAAATAGGAATATCTCCAATAATGGATATGTCATTCTTTTTTGCATAGAGCTTTAATTCTTTCCATTGACTAAAAAATATGAATTGAATGAATTTATGGAATTCAATAGTTATTGCATGCTCCACGGACCAAGAAGAAATAGTTATTTGGTCTCGTAACTTAAAATCTGGATCCCAATCTAGCCAACTCTTCATGCCAAAATGCTCTTTTATGGACATAAATAAAGCAAAATCATCAAGCCAAAACGAATTTTTTGATTTAAAGTCAATATAATCTTGATTTTTTTCAAAATTTAATTTTCTAAACGAGCTTGTATAAAAGGTCCTTAAAAATTCCATTTTGTAAGATATGACTTTTTCATAATCTACTTTTTTACTATCAAATCCATTCAAAGTTTTAAAATCTTGTTGTAGTTTAAATTGTTTGATAAGCTGTTCAGTACTTATCAAATAAGGATTACC
>DAHXPE010000142.1 GCA_027364495.1 Candidatus Heimdallarchaeota archaeon
GGAGAATGGGACTTTTTAATAAAGATTCGTGGACAATCTATAGAGCAAATAGGCTCTACAATAATCGAGGAGCTAAAAGGCTACTGTGAAAAAACAGTAACAGCTTTTTCATTCTGGGCATTCGATGGTAAAAAGCCTTACGCTTTGATTCGTGAAAAAAAATGAATTTATTAGATAGTTTGAAATAAATCTAAAATTATCATATATTATTTTTTTTGCTTTATAAAACGGATTTTTTTATCCGAAGGAGGACTGTTGATTTTAGAAGGGGAGTTTGATATTTCAGATGATTTGCTTTTTATCTGATAACCGCATTCTTCACAGAAAATGGAGTCATCCTCAGAATTTGATCCACAATTAGGGCATACAGTCATTTTTATCATTTTTTGTTTCTTTAGGGCTTATTCATTCTGTTATTATTTACTAATATATCCTGAAAAGAATAATAGAGAATAAAAAAAGGTAGTTAATATTGTTTATTATTTTGGTGTACGATTTATATAGGATTTACCGGAAAGGTTTGTTTTTTGACAATAACTAAAGTTTTAGAAACTTTTTGAAATAATCTTTGATTTAAAGGAACTTCGTGTCCTGTATCTTTCATAATAAGACCGACAAGTAAATCAATAGGTAATAAGAATGCTTTACCAATAGCCGATATTGCAGCTTCTTTTAGTTCTGGTTTTCGACCATCTTCAGTTATGACTTGTAATTTTAATACTTCTTTACCTATGGTTGTTCCGTAATAGGATTCCATAAGGACAAAATAAACAAATAATACTATTGAATTAATGGACACACCAGTTGGGTAAAGAAGGATACTACCTGGACTCTCAAAAAGAATTGGTAATCTTAGTAAATCAACAGCTATGGATACTATTATTGCATCAATAATAAAGGCTAGGATTCGAGGACCCCAGTTGGCCACTTCATAAACTTCTTCGTTTGCAGTAAAATTCTGCTGAGGAGCTTGCTGAGGAATCGAGGATGTCCCAGTAACTTTGGAACTTGGAGTACCATAGATCTGACTCGGTGTATACGTTTTATAAGGTACTTCCGCAACATGCATAGGTGTTCCTTGTCTTGTATATTGTCCAACTGTGACTATTTTTGCCTTATTTGATCGGGCTACGAGGATAAACATTACAATAGCTAGAACAATAAACATTATACCAAATATTACTAAAAAGATTGCAATTGCACTTAATATCGGAACCTTAGCTCCAGCCTGGATACCAACATCAATACCTTTTGCGCCATTTGCTTTCATAACTACGAAAGTCCAGGATCCCGATTTAGGAATCCAATTAAGAAATTGGTTTGATGAACCAGTAGCGCTCCAAAAGGTATGGTTTGCTGGTACATTATTTGTAAGGTTACCTGTTGCAGTTGGATTCGTCAAAATTGAACTTACCTGCAATCCTGTATTCCAATTAAAATCAGTTATCTTTGCATATGGAACTGTGCTTAAGTAATTCTCGACATCGGAAGTTGGACCAACGCCTATAAAGTAAGCTTGGTTTGATTTTAACGCCATCCGTATTTGTACTATATTACTTAAATCAGGTTGGTAAACAGAATTAGAATTATTTACATTTATGTTAATATTAATATCTGAAAAAACAACTGCCACAGCATTATCTTGAGTTAATTGAAATTCTGGTGATGTAAAATAACCCTGGTTATCTGTATATATATTAGAAACAGCAAAAATTGTTATTCCTGAGATTGTACTCAGTATTCCCATGAACAGGAATATGAAGGCAAATATAATCGCTATTATTTTTCCAATAGACATTTAAATTTCTCCAATTATATTATTTTAAGACTATTATATGCTTATTTTATGCCTTATAATAGCCTCAAACATAATTATATATTTTCTCGAATGTACATCACCCAATCTCTTTAAGTACATTTTTTAGATGGTATAGTTCTCGAAAATGTTTATTCTTTTAGGTCATGAAAAACCTTTTAATTTGATGATTTCGCTTAAAATTACACAAAAGAACATTGCATGACTATTACAATATGGGAAATGTTTCATTTCCTGTTCTGAGATGCTCATTTTTCAGAACAATAGTTGTTAGGGTATCCAAAATACCCTCAATATCATAAAGAGATGTAAGCCATTCATTTAATACTTGAACTGATTGGGTATAAATAACAGCTAATAGATTAAAAGATTCTTTTTGAATTTTGCATAAGAGACTGATATGAGGATCTTCGGTTAGAAAAGACTGTACCTGAACATAATCTTTTGGCTGGATTTGGAACTGAATAATTGCCTTAACTTCTGGCTGAAGGTATTGACTAATACTAATGCTATAACCGAGTAAGGAGTTACTCTTTTCCAGTTGTTTTAATTGTTTCTGCAATGTTGAAGGTGCTAATTTGAGCTGATCAGATAATTCATCAAGTGTTGGGGGGCGATTACGTTGAATTCCTACATTGAAAAATGCATTTTTGATTTCTAATTCATTAACCACATGAGAAATGTTTTCAGAAGGTATTGGAAAACCATTATATTTGTAAAAAGCTATAATCTCAAGCCATTGATAACGTATGTTATGATAAACAGGATTAGGAATAGAAAAACGATTATCAATCGAGGCAAGAGAATTATTAAACTCTTGATCTGAACTGAATTGCATAAGAGCTAATAAAGAATATGGACCTGCTATACCATCTAAGGAAAGCAATTGACCTCCTAGTGAATGTAAATATGCTAAATCCTGTGGATCTCGTGGATTTGTCCTTAGAAAAAACCACACTAATTTTTTGTATTCACCTGCAAAAGGATGAAAAACTGGAATCCAACCAGTAATTATACTTTTCTCTACCAATTGGTCAATTATTCGCAAATATTGACGATAAGAATATGTTTCAGTTTCTAGAGAACTTTTAATTGAAATATTTCGTCGGTTTTGAAGACTCCTAAGAACTATCTTTTCAGTCGTCGAAATAGTTCTGGTTTCATTCTCGGGTTGCATTTTGAATAGGTATTTTTTTCGTATTAGAAAAATTTTCTGAAAATGTAAATATAAGTTTGAAGAATAACGCTGAAAAAAATATTAGTTTAATTAATTTTGGTTCAAAAAAGGAAAATTACTAATGGATTTGAGGAGAGTTGAATCACTCTTTTTTGAATAATCAACCACGAATGTCAGAGTAGTTAAAAACAATTTGAACTAGTTTTCCTACCAAGATGATATACTGACCAAAAAATGTCAATTAATTTTAGATTGTTTATTATAATTATTTATAGTGATTACCTCTCCATTTGTTTTCAAAATTGGTAAGTATAAAAAAGAAAATTTTGTATGGACTTGCCGCGAATTGAACGCGGGACCTCCTGAATGCAAATCAGGCATTCTACCTCTGAACTACAAGCCCGTAAGTGTGATTATATTTTCCTTTAATTACGTGAATTAAAAAATCATATTAATATTATATTTTAAATTAAATCTTTCCTTGGATAGATTTTTTCCTTGCAATTTGATTACTTTTTTTTAAATTAATAATTCTTATTATTTTTGTTGAAAAAACTTCTGAATGATTGAAAGTTCATTTTTCCTAATCGTTAGCTTTTTAATTCTCAATCCTTTTTTTTATATAAAGAGATTATTCAGCTTTTAATTAGTTCCAATTCTGGAGATTTATAATTTTATGCTCAAAGGTATTTCAGATGTTCAACAAAGGCAAATCGAAGAGCTTATTGCTCCCTTTATGACTATTGAAACTAATATTAAAAAAAATGGTATAAATCTGAGTGTTGAAACACTTTCAAGGATAAAAGAAGCTAAGAATATAGCCGAATTATCAGTCAAGGAAAATTTTCAATTACCCAAGTCAACTTATGATATTGTCCGTTATGGTTCTGTTATCGAAGAACAAATATTTAAAAATCTGGATAAATTGTGTGCTTACAAAAGTGTGAAAGTACGAGTTCGTAAAGGAGTCCAAATTCAACATTTCCTTACTTGGGATGTCAGATCAATTGAAAATATACTAAAAAAAACTGATAAACCTAAATTTAAGTCTCAAGATGATAAAAAGGTTTTTAAGGAATTTCTATCAAATTTTACTTCTTTTAACAATTTTGACACTGATTACAAGCTTTTTACTAGTTATCAAAGGCTTTTCTTAGAAAAAAGTTCTCCTATTACGGCTCATTTTTTAAAAGGAAATAATATTTTAAACGATTTTGTGGAAAAAAGAAATAAACTTGATCAACGATCTAAAGAAAAATCTTCTGAACAAGAAAAATTTGATGAAATTGAAAAAGAGCAAATTTCCCTGGAAACAAAAGCTTCACAGGTAACCGACAAATTCTATTCTGAAAATAAAACTGGAATGGGTATTCGCACGAAAAAAAGCCAAATTGAAACACTTTCAAAGGTTGAACCATTGGCAAGCTATGTAAAGTTACTCAGTGATATTATCGAAACTTTTGATTCCTATGCTACAAAACAAAATGTTAATTTAACTTTTGACGAACAAACTGTTCTTCGTAGCCTTAAAGAAGCAATAATTACTTATGAACCATCGATTGATCTCCATTTTACAAGTTTACTAACTGTTATTGTTCGTCATGCAGATGTTGCTTTTGGAAAAAAACACTGGTATATGAAACTCTTACAAGATATTGGTTCTACAAATGCTTTATCTACTTATTTGACATCTGGACCTGGTTACAAAGCATGGGTAGATGCACGAGAAATAGCAAAAGACGTCAATGAACTGCAAAAGACAGCTGAATTTGAAGATTTTGAACATCAAGTAGCAACCATTGAAGAAAACAAAAAAAAATTACTTGAAGATGTTAATCGTGTAAGTGAACGATTGAGGCGTTTTAATCAAGATATTAATGAATTACAAAGCAATATTGACACTCTTAAAAGTACCTTAGATCAATGGACCACTGAAACAAAACAATTAATTTAATTTTAAAGTTTTATTACTTCTTGAACATGCTTTAGAGCATGGTAAGCTAATTCTTTTCGATAAATATCAATTTCCAATTCTGATTGCTTTTTCTCAGCTTCATCTTTAGATACTTCACCTAAATTAGCTTTGGTATTGGTCATGTCTATGTCTTCTTTCATTTTTTGAACATCCAGCTCTAGAACCTTTAACCATTGGGTAATATTTCTCTTCTGTTGATTAAACTCTGTGCTTTTGTCTTCTAAGCCTGTTTCATACTCTGTTTTTAGCTTTTCATAAACAGATTCGTGAGCTATTTTGCCTTGGTTTTTCATAATTTCTAATTTATCGACTTTATCCTGTAATTCTTTAATTTCGCCTTCAAGAACTTCAATACGAATTTTATCTAATTTTAAACTTTTTCTTTCAGCTTTAAGAGCAGTCATCAAGTTTTGTTTTTCTGCTATTTGGCTAGATGCTTCTTCTTTCGATATCAAGCCAATATTTAGCCTCTGTTCTATTTTTTCAACTTCGGTCAGGTTTTCTTTTATTTCTTCTTTGATATCTACTTCACGTTCACGAGAATAGAGAGTGTCAATAATATCATCAGTAATAGGATCAAATTTTTCGGTCGTTTGCTTAAGAACCGGATCAGAAACAGTTATATTAGGAGCTTGTGGTTGATTGGTCGGTACTTCTTCTACTAAGTTATTTGTCAAAACAGGTTGATTGAAAAGAGACTCTTCTTTTGTAATAAATCTGGGTGGTTCTACAGTTCGGGCTGGTTGCTTTGGTTCTGGTACGCTTTGAGATTGAACAGTCGATGAGGGAGGTGAAGAACCAGTATTTTTCTTGACTTTAGCACCACAATACTTACAGAAATTTGCAGTGTCTTTGATATTAGAGCCGCATTGAGCACAAAACATTTTTATCACTTGGCTACTGAAAATAAGATTAATTTTATTTTCTGCTTAGGTTTTTTTATTTATTTTTGTAATTTTACCTAATTAATTGGTTTTATGTACTTTTAGTATTTAACTCCTTGGCTTTAAAGTTTTTAATATTTCCAAATAAGGTATATAAATCATCCATTGACTATTTTTGTAGGATGTTAAGTTATTTTTTATGCTCCCTGTACTTAATGATTATAAATCTTACCATTGATATTGGATTCAACTATTGCATTTCAATCTCTTTTTATTCTGAGTAACGTAAAACATATTATCGTTTTTTCTTTAATTTTTTAAGTATTAATGAAAAGAGTAGAGCTAAAATAATTAAAAACACAACGAATGAAGTTGTGATATACTTTTTTTTCCTTTTCTTGTATAAATTTTACAAAAATTTAAGTTTTTAATCCCCAAATTCAAAATTATACCTTTTTTAGTAAACCTGATTTTATCTAAAAATTTAGCTATCAGAACTTTTCAATTTTTGTATTTCCAATTCCAATTTTTTTACATGATATTTCCAGGCTTAAAAAGCTCCTATCAGGTTACTTGCCTCTCCCTGACTGATCATACTTCTTCCAAGGAGATTGTGAAAGATTTCTTCAGTTACTTGTACTTTCTCTTTTCGTAAAAATCTTGTAGCATACTGGTCAAAACTTTGTTCTAATTCTTTGCGTAATCCATTTCCAGCAGGCTCATATTCAGGTAGTCTTGTATCCGGTGTAAGGTTTTTAAAAGCCTGATAGCACATGAGGGCAACAGCATGTGATAAATTTAATGATGGATTCTTGGGATCTGTTGGAATACTTACTATTAAGTCACATTCCAGTAATTGTTCGTTTGATAGCCCATATTTCTCTGAGCCAAATACTATTGCTGGATTAGCTCCTAATTCGTTCCATTTGATAAATTCAGGATCATAGACCATTCTACTGGTTGATGTTTCTGAAAATCGTCTCGTGGTCGCTATTGAGAAACTTGTTTGCTTCAGAGCCTCTTCAAGAGTAGAACAAAATATTGCATTAGCAATAAATTCTCGAGCATGTTTTGCTGTTTTTTGAAAAGCCAAACTACTTATATCAACCTGATTATCTACAATAAGTAGGTTTGGGGATCCGAAATTTTCGAGGAGTCTACAAATTGATCCTAAATTTTGCGGTTTGGCAGGTGAAACCAATATAATACTATAATTCAATTTTTTAGATCTCTATGATAATTTTCAAATCTAATTAAGGTATTTTTGATTTGAGCTTTTAACAAAACTTGCATTAATTTTCAACGAGTGTTTTAATTCCAAATTTGGAAACTAAATTAAGAGGCTTTTTCTACCTCTCACAACTTGATTGGTATTTCCATGAGCAACGAAGGTAAAATTATTCCTATTTCACTTGGAGGATCAATAATAAATCCCGGTTCAATTGACAGAGATTTTTTGCAGGCATTTCGTGAACTTGTTATTCGACATCTTGAGAAAACAGCTGATAAGTTCATAATTATTTGTGGTGGTGGGAAAGTAGCCCGTGATTATATTTCTGCTAGTCCTGAAGGTATGGCACCAGGCCAGAAGGATTTGACCGGAATCATGACAACCTGGGTTAATGCTCAATTGATCGCTTCGTGGTTTCAGGGATATACACCTACTAAACCTTCACAGGATTTCTATAATTTTGTTAATCAGATAGATTCTTATCGAGTTCTTGTTGCAGGAGGGTTTTTACCGGGTATCAAAACTGATGAGGATGCAGCCCTTTGTGCCGACTATTTCAAAAGCCCTTATTTAATTAATGTTACAAACGTTGATGGAGTATATAATGAAGACCCAAGAAAGAACCCCCATGCTAAACGATTTAATCATTTATCCTATAAAGAATTTATAAATTTAATACAAAACGAAGACGTAGGACCAGGTGCTTCAGCTCCTTACACCTTAATAGCGACTAAAATAGCTGAACGATCAAATTGTCGCCTTTTAATTGTTAAAAAAGATATTTCTGCTATTAAACAAGCTATTGAAGGGATCAATGTAGGAACAGAAATTTCCAACTCTAGCACAAAATAATTTTGAAAAAAAGCAGTTTTCATTTTCTTTACAATTTATGAGTATTTTCGTTATCCTATAATCCCTCTTTTTAACTCTATGAAAGGGATCTCTTCCTGTAGAGTGAGAAAATATGAATACAATACTATTCACGTACTATTCATAGGTATAGAGAAAGCGGATCATTCATTAATGATAAATGCAATAAAATTAATATAATATGAAAAAACTGAAAAATTATTTGATCTGGAATTAAAAAAATCCTTTAATTGGTCAAAAGATTGAGTATTTGGAAAGACACACGTAAATTGTTGATTTGTGGAATTGATAAATATTCCCAAAGCCAATTTAAGAGATGAAAAGTTTGCAAGATCACTTGTGGTTATATTAAAGAATTGCCTTTGCACTACACGTAAATCATTGGCTGGGACTTTTGAAAAAATAAAAGATTGTTTTTGAACAGTAGTCACTGTACTCGGCACCGAATTAAAAAGTAAAAGCCCTATAATTATAGCTCCTAAAGAACCAATTATCAGTACTCCAATGACCAATAGACCAATCAAGATATTTTTACCAAAGGAATTCATATTCAAGTCTTCCCATAAGCATTTTATTAATTGGTTACATCTTCTTTTAAAGACAGAGAAAGAGGTAGCAATATTAGCTAGACTCATCTATATTTTTTCCTTTTGTTAGTTCATATACTCGATTTGTCACTACTAGAAAAAAAATATATTTGTTAGCCTAATTCAAAATAAAACTAGCTGAGATTTACGGTTCATAATACTCATTAGAGAAATCATTCTCATCTTATAACAGCCATCAGAATCTTAATGATTAGGTAATTTTTGAATAAGACAAGGAAAACACTCAAAAGTTCTAATAAAGTAAAAAAGTTAGATTAAACCGAGTTTCGTGAGAAAACTATAAAACTTGGATGAGGTGAATATTTTTTTAATTTATACAAAAAATAGAATAGTAGCTTACATCATTTGATTATAATCGGAGAATAACTGTAATGTCAATGAAACATTTAAAAGATGTCGACCCAGACGTCTATAACGCAGCAATGCAAGAACTAGAACGAGGAAGAAATGGCTTAGAAATGATTGCCTCTGAAAATTATGTTTCAAGGGCTATTTTACAAACAGTAGGGACTGTGCTCACAAATAAATATAGTGAAGGGTATCCAGATAAGCGTTACTATGGTGGTAATGAAGTAATTGATGTGGTTGAAAAATTAGCCATAGATAGAGCTAAAAAACTCTTCAGAGTGAATTTTGTCAACGTTCAACCACATTCAGGAAGTCAGAGTAATATGGGTGTCTATTTTGCATTGATGAATCCGGGAGATCCAATGCTGTCAATGAGTCTGGATAACGGAGGACATCTATCGCATGGGTCACCAGTAAACTTTTCAGGAAAGTTGTACAAAATACACCCCTATTTTGTAAATGAAAAAACTCATTACATAGATATGGATGCATTACACAAGAAAGCGAAGGAAGTAAAACCAAAAATAATACTGGCAGGCTTTTCATCTTATCCAAGAGATCTAGATTTTAAACATTTTAAAGAAATAGCAGATAACACAGGAGCAGTGCTCATGGCAGATATAGCACACATAGCAGGGATGGTTGCAACAAAACAGGTGTCAGTAGACCCAGCTCCATACTGTGATGTCATAACAACAACAACACACAAGACATTAAGAGGTCCACGAGGTGCAATCATTATGTCGAAAGACCAGGAAGTCGCTACAAAGATAGATAAGGCAGTTTTTCCAGGTATGCAGGGTGGCCCACTAGATCACGTCATTGCGGCAAAAGCAGTATGTTTCAAGGAAGCACTAACGCCGGAATATTCAGCTTACATTACTCAGGTTAAGAAGAATGCTAAGGCTCTTGCTAATAGTTTAATGAAAAATGGTGCTAATGTCATTACTAATGGCACTGATAACCATCTTGTTCTTATGGATATTAGTCCCTTTGATATGGGTGGTAAAAAAGCCGAACACACTCTTGATGATGTCCATATTTTCACTAACAAGAATGTTATACCGTATGATAAAAGAAAGCCCTTTGATCCCAGCGGTATTCGCTTAGGCTCTCCTGCTTTGACAACCCGTGGTTTGAAGGAGTCTGATTTTACTGCTATTGGTGAATTTATTGTCAAAGCTTTAAAATCTGCTGATGATCCCTCTGCTCTTACAAGGATTAAAGAAGATGTTTTAGCTCTTTGTAAGAGATATCCTTTATATCCTGATCTTCAAATATTATAATTAAATGGTTATTACCATAATTTTTCTTCCACTTTGATTTTATTTTAATTTATAAAATTTTAATAGTTTTAATGGGGGCATATTCACCTCTTTTGGTTCTGGTAATTGTGACTAAATTGAAAGGTGATCGACCGAATGGAGTGAAATATCTTAGAAAATTTGTCTTGGATAAAAAAATACCCTCTTTTATTAGTATACTTAATGCTTTACTGACTGTTATTTCTTCATTTTGTATTTCTATGTTTGATTTTAAAACATAATAAATCCTTAGTTTTATCGTCCATCCATCTTTGAGGGCTGATCTGATATCCAATTCTGTTAGAGACACTTTTGGTTTAATAATTTTTAAAGCATTTTGAACTTGTCTACTTTTTAGATCGTTATTACTCTGATTTTTTGAAAATTCACTTGAATTTTGATTTTGTAAAAAATAATGTTTAATTTTTCCTACTGAACCTAATTATTTGCAACTGATGTTATTAACTCTATAGATTTACCGTTTTGGGTTAAAAATGCAAAAAAGAATCCATTAATTAGAATTACGCAAAAGAATAAGAATTTTGTATAAGATAATGCTTTTTGATTTATTTTTTTTT
>DAHXPE010000161.1 GCA_027364495.1 Candidatus Heimdallarchaeota archaeon
TACATTTTTAGAAACGGAATTACTTAATTTAATCTAATTAATTACCTTTATTATTTTTTTTGCATAGAAGGTTCTAAATTAGTTTTCATGAATAATTTAAGCCATTTTTCTAAAAACTCTGCTTTATTTTCAAAATTTTACTTTTTCATTCGTGATTTGAATTTATTTTTGGTATTTAATTATTTTAGAAATCAAAGAAGAATTTCTAATATAATGAAAACAAAATATATTTATTATGTTTCTAGGAACGCTAGAGGAATAATATATTCAAATCATTCAAAAAATCTTTTATCAAAACTCAAAAAGGCTCATAATGTATAAAAATTTTATCAATATTTGGGATACTCTGAAAAAGCTTCGCTTCTACAAGATATGTTGTTAAATGAGCTTTTTCAAGACTTTGGTTACCATCTAATTGAATTCCTATATGAATAATTAATCGACCTTTGTGATCATTAATTTCAACACTTAAAATTTTCAATATTTCTGGGATGGTCTTTAAAATTTCTGTTATTTTGTTATTAAACGAATTATTATCAATGGAAATTGGTCTAAAATAAGATTTTGTTCTCTTTAGTGGCTCTAAATGAACTTGAATTTTGTTTAATTTAGGAATTTTTTCTTTTAATTGACTTTCAAAGTCCGTTAGTAAATTATATGATTCTCTCAAAGTAAGATCGTTAGGAAGTTCTAAATCTAAAGCAACATTATCAGACCCACCATTTTTGTAGACTGTCAAATTGTGAGTTTGATACTGAAAGTTATTAGGTAATTTGATCGTATTAATAGCTTTTTGAACATTACCAGCATTTAGAATTTGAATTTTTGGATCATTTTCTTGAGGATGTGCATTAATCATTAAATCCAAATTGGGAATAAGAGCAGTTAATTGTTGATGCATTCTTTCACTAACTTTATGAAAATCAGTGACTTGCATATCTGATGGCATCAAGATAGTCAAATCACCTATAAAGCTAGGTCCAGATTCTCGTAGCCTTAATCTTTTTATTTCATATTCTGGATATTCTTGACGACAAAAATTCGTTATTTTTTCATATTGTTCAAATGGTGCTTTATCCATTAATGCATTTATTGTAGACTTTCCTAACCTTACGCTAATCCAAATAACAATTAGTGCTACTCCGAGTGCTGCAAGCGTATCTCCTACTGGAAAGCCAATAGAAACGAAAATTAAGCCCACTAATACAACAGAAGAACTCAAGATATCAGTGGAGAAATGCAACGCATCTGCTTGTAACGCTTGACTTCTTGTCCTTTTTGCTACCCGGAATAACATTCGAGATCGTTTGTAATCAATGAAAATCGCAAAGAAAATTACAGCAAATGAAAAAATATTTACTTCGGGGACAGTTTTATGGAATAAACGATTAATCGCTTCAAAAATTATCCAACCACAAGTAATAATAAGAATAAGCGTTTCAACAAGTGCACTAAAGTTTTCTATTTTTCCATGGCCAAAGTTATGATCAACATCAGCAGGATTTTTTGAAACATAGACCGCAAATAAAGTAATAATTGCAGCAACCATATCTAAACCTGAATGGGCTGCTTCAGCTAGTATACCCAAACTGTTGGTCATAAGTCCTACTGCTAATTTTGTAACAGTCAGCAATAAAGCTGCAAATACGCTTGTTAAAGCAACTTTGATTTTAGCTTTACTTTCAGCCTCACGAAAACTCATTAAATAGACCATACATAAAAAAGTAATTATTAAATGTAAATTGTGCTTATATTATATATTAATTAATAATTTAAAAAGTTTAATTTTAGTACCGAGAATTATTATATTAAGATAATTAAGTATGAATCTCGGAATAGTAGCATGAAATTTAAGTGATTAGAAATTTTTTATAACTTTAACATGAAAATATTGATTACAGGGGTTTCTAGTTATTTTGGTTTTGAGTAGGCAAAAAAAAGCTCATCATAAAATAATTGGATTGGATATAAGAACCTAAGGTAAAATTTCTAGAAAATGTATTTTTGATGAACATTTAGATAAAATATTCGGAATTCATATTTAAGGAAAAAAAAAAAAAACGAAAAAATTTACTAAAAAGATTCTTATTTCAGAAAAAAGTTTGTACAACCGGGAATACTGAACTTATTGTTAAAGTTACAATAAAAGCATTCACAATAGTTCCTATTGCTATATTATCAGTTTCTTTGAAATAATACCAATTAATGCATGTTGTTATAATAAAGACGGCTGTTGTTGGAACTAAAAATTCTATAAAAAAGCCTGTTGTTCCTTGAATAATAACTACTCCATCAACCAGAATTGGAATGTAGAATATCATAAGCACAATAATAAATGGACCTTCTAATAGTGCAATTTGTATCAGTAATGTCTTTAAACTTTTGAAATCTTTATAATCCGATAAATGATAAAAGTAAATATTTTGAAAGAAAAAGAATACCAAAGTATAGGGCAGAACCATGAAGAATATTACAACCCTATTAATATTTCCGATTTCATTCAAAATAGGTATGAAAAATTTAAAATTAAGTTGTAAAATCTCTTCTATTAGTACTGTTATTCCATATATTAGAGCGCATATACCGATTGCGATAACAACAAGATCAGTATTTTTGTAGATTGAAACAAAATAATTTTTAAGATTAAATTTAATATAATCATACTTTTGAAAAACAAAAAGAATTATAAGACCAAAAATAGCCGTAAATAGATTCCAAAAGGCAAAAAAAGATCCAAAAATCAAAGGTGGAAAAATAATAATCGATCCTACAATTTGAGAAGGTAGAAATAATAGTAAAGATAAAATTCCCCATGTTAATCCTATTACCAAAAATTTACCTGGTTTAGTCTCTGTATCGGTGATTATTACTTGTTTATCTTTATATTTTTCAATAAAAATTTTTGATATCAAAAGAATCATCCAAATAAAGAAAGTAAAAGCCAAGATTAGGAAAAAATCCCGTATTAAACCGCTCGTGTAATCTGTACTAGAGTTATTAGGAGTAAAATTTAAAGAATGAGCCAACCAATCAGTAATTATAGCAATGGATGTGGGACTGATTATTTCCATTAAATGAGTAGCAGGGATGGCCACAAATTTTCGAGCTGTTAAATCTGTAAAAGAGCCATATAATTTTCCTTCTTGAATTGCAGATGTAGTATTAAAAACTTCTTTTAATTCAGAATTTTCTACTTGTTGGACATTGAATAAAACATCAAATTTTCCGATAATTACTAATAAATTATTTGGGTTTGTAGGAGACATAGCTGTAGAAGATGTTAATGTCCCATTAACACCTCCTCCAATTAAAACTGTAGCCTTTATTGCTGTTGAACTCACAGCTGCGTTTAAGACCGAACCAGCTCCCATTGAATGTCCAATAACTCCTATGTTATTTTTAATAACATAGTTTTGATCATTCAGCCAATTTACTGCACTCAAAACGCCCAGTGACGGATCTTGTTTTTCAGCTATCACCCAATTCCCTCCACTATTTCCATGACCTGCTTCATCAAGAGCTAAAGCTACAAAACCTCGTTTTGCTAGCTCCAACGCAAATCCAGAAACTACTTCTTTACTATTTGCTATTCCATGGGCCAAAACTATTCCTGGAGCAGGTTTAGTGGCTGATACAATATCAGGTTTATATAATAAACCCTGTAATTGATAATTTCCATTATTTATGGTAACATAAGATGTTTGAATGGAAAAAAAACTCGTGTTTTCTAAATATGCACCTAACAAGAAAGCTAAAAATAGTACAGTTACAATTATCAGCGTTCGATGATTTTTAATCTTCGTGAGAGACAAATCAATCTAAACTCAACTTCGAAAGATAAATATTTTTTTTTGTTCATTTTAAACTTGAATTTTCAAATAGAATTAATTATGAGGTTTTCGAGTCCTG
>DAHXPE010000180.1 GCA_027364495.1 Candidatus Heimdallarchaeota archaeon
AATATATAGGAATAGGAAAAAATTGAATAAAACACATTTTTTTGTATTCTAATAGTAATTTAGGATTGTTTCAGATTAAAGATGAAAAGAATTCTTTTAATTGGAGAAAAGCCTAGTCAAGTTAAAAAATTTAAAGAGGTAATGCTGAAAAATAGTTCTTCTGTTCAGGAAGACACTAAAGTTTACAGTTATGAAGGTATTTGGCAGGGAGCACTTGGGACTTATGAAGTAAAGATGATACCGTTATCAGGGCATATTACAACAATAGATACACCAGAGGACTACGCATGGGGTAAAGTTGATCCTATACAAATTGTTAAAGATGAAAAAGCTCTTTACTTTAAGGAAACTTACAAATTTAAAAAAATATTAATTAATAATGCCTTAAATTATGATGAATTGTACATTGCGACTGATCCAGATTCTGAAGGAGATAATATTGGTCTAGAAGCATTTACTATTTTAACCAGAAAAAATTCCAAATTTAAAACAAATGTTAAAAGAATTTGGAATTCATCATTGACTGATCAAGAAATAAAACGTGCTTTTACAGCCACTGAAGGTGCGTCATTAGGTTGGGATACAAGACTGGGATTGAGCGTGCAAGGCAGACAAATAGCAGATGCATGGTTAGGTTTTGCGGGTACGAGAGAAATTACCCAAGCAGCTCGTCAAATTGTTCCAATTAAAGTTTTTTCAGTTGGTCGTGTACAACTTCCAACACTTAAAATGATTGTTGATCGTGACGAAGAACACGAAACATTTGTCCCAAAACCTCTCTGGAATTTGAATGCTATTTTACAAGCTCCTAATAAGGCTGAATTTACAGCTATTCACCACAAAAATCCTTTTACCGATGAATTACAGATTGATACGATTTTACAGACAATTAAAAACGAAAAAATAGCTACTGTTCAAGAAATAGGTCAGTCCAGGTTGAACAGAAAACCACCTGTACCTTTGAACACAACAGCAGCCCTCTCTTTAATTGCCCGATTATTTAAAATGAAGGCTGAAGATGGATTACAAATCTTATCTGATCTCTATTTAGAGGGACTTCTTTCATATCCAAGAACAGAAAATGCCAAATTTTCAGATACTTTTACTCATAAAGATATTCTAGATAAACTAAACCAATCCCTCAAGTATTCGACTCTGATTGGAAAAATAAAATCATCTAAACAAGTTAGAACAAATGGATTGCAAAAAGGAGTTGAGGACCATGATCCTATTCATCCAACAGGTGAATTACCAGCTCTAAACTCGACAAAGATAGCTAAAAAACACCTAGATGTCTTAGAAACCTTAACATTATATTACATTGGATTGTTCATGGATGATTTAATACTAGATAAGATCAAAGCTTCCATACTTATTAAAAATGAAGAATTTTTAGCTGAGGGAAAAATGATTGTTTCAGAAGGTTGGACTGAAGCCGTTCAATGGCAAAAAACTGAAGAAGAATTGTTACCAACTATTGTCAAGGGGCAACACTTGCCAATCAGTAAAATTGAAAAAATTAAAACTCAAACAAGACCTAAACCAAGACTTAATGAGGCAACTATTTTAAAACAGATGGAAAGATTAGGTTTAGGAACAAAATCAAGTAGACCTTCCATTTTAGAAAAACTTGTTGAAAGAGGGTACATAATCCGTGATAGAACTCAAATAATTTCTCAACCTTCGGGCCGAACCTTAATTTCTGTTTTAAACCCTATTTGGCCGGATATAGTCACAAATACGTTTACAAAGGATGTTGAGGCTAAAATGGATGAGGTAGCAAAGGGTAAAACTGCATATACCGTTATGCTTGATCAATTAAAGCAACAATACATACAATTACATCTTTTATTATTACAGAATTTACAGATTTTTGTTTCATCACTCAAAAATATTGACCCAGTTCTACTCGGTGCTAATTTACACAAAAATTCTTCAACTAAAAAGAATATTAAAAATTCTCACAGAACCATACCTAATTTAGAAAATACAACAGCTGAATTTGAGGACTTAGGTACCTGTCCAAGATGTAAAGAAGGAAAAATAATCAAACGAGTTAATAAAAATAATCAAACAGAGTTTTTAGCTTGTAACAAATTCCCTAATTGTAAATGGACCCAAGCACAAAATACTGCACCAAATATTTCCGGAAAAGATGGGAATAATAATAAGACTGATAATAAATATATTAAAGGCAACGAAAACAAAGTCTCATCCAACTTCCAGAAAGCTTCTAACCATGATTCTAATAGTGTTCCAAAACAGGTTCAAAAGTGTCCAACCTGTAAGGAAGGAAATCTGGTCACAAGAACAAATCGGTTCTCAGGCCAAGAGTTTTTCGGTTGTTCCAATTACCCAAATTGCAAATATACTCAAAAAAAACAGTGAATACAATCAATCTTTAGTTGAGGAGAAATTTGCACATGAGTTTTAGAACAAAAGAGTATTATACCACTGATGAAGATTGGGATAAAATAGGTATTGACGTGGCATTTTTCAGCGGTCATCAAAAAGTTGATCTAATAATTAGATCTGCAATTATACTATTAATGGTAATAGATTTCTATTCAATTGTCATTTCATTGGAAAAGAAATTAACATCTTTCCGAATCTTAGCTTTCTTTCTAATAGTACTTCTACTCTTTATTTTAGTCCCATTTAGACCGAATTTAAAAATAATGCATTTAGAATACAAGCAAATGGACGTTTATACATATAAAAAATATCTATTGATAAGACCTATATTATTAAGGGAACAATCTGTTTTTCTCAAAAATTTTAAATCAGCATCATTGTCTAAAGTTAATTTCAGATTATCTCCTTACTGGAAAATAACATTAAAATTTACAAACCCAGATGTTACTATAAAAGTTCCTTTTAGAGAAGACTTACCATATAAAATTCATCACGCTGTCTATTATGGCCTTAATAAACGAGTTTCGGCTAATATTGAAACATCCATATCCGCAATGCAAAAGTTTTATCCATACTTTGAATTAAAACAGACATATGAGCATGTAGAATTTAGATATCTTTTCCTCCTGTCATTGTTTTTGGGATACATTATTTTTACTTTGGTTTTACCAGTTATAATTTCTTAATTTATGCAATATTCATCTTTTGCCGTAATTCAGTTATATTATCCCGAATTTTTGCAGCTTTTTCGAAATCAAGAGTTTCCGCAGCTTTCTTCATATCAAAAGTCATTTGAGAAATAAGTGCTTCCAGTTCATCATCGGTAGCTTTTTCAGTCATCTTAACAAATTGTTCCTTTTCTTTTGTAAGGGCAGTGTCTTTGATTGTCTTAATGATTGTCTGAGGTATAATATTGTGTTCTTCGTTAAATTTCATCTGTTTTTCTCTTCTGTGATTAGTTTCATCAATTGCTTCTTGCATACTTGGAGTAATATTATCACCATACATTACGACACGCCCATTGACATTACGAGCAGCTCGACCCATAGTTTGGATTAATGAACGAGTATTTCGCAAAAAACCTTCTTTATCAGCATCTAAAATAGCCACAAGTGAAACCTCTGGTAAATCAAGACCTTCCCGAAGTAAATTAATACCAACAAGAACATCAAAGAGACCAGAACGGAGATCATAGATAATCTTGTTTCGTTCAAGAGTATTAATCTCCGAGTGCATATATCGACACCTAACCCCATGTTCCTGAAAATAATCAGCTAGGTGTTCAGCCATTTTTTTGGTAAGTGTAGTTACGAGTACACGTTCCTGACGTTCAACAACAGTATGAATTTCATCAATTAAATCATCAATCTGTCCTTCAGTATGTTTAACAACAATTTCAGGATCGAGTAATCCAGTTGGACGAATAATCTGTTCAATAACATCGCCACCTGAAAAACCAACTTCTAAATCACCAGGAGTTGCAGACATGTAAATAACCTGATTAACACGTTCCATAAATTCGTCAAATTTTAAAGGTCGGTTGTCAAAAGCGCAAGGAAGACGAAAACCATAGTCAACAAGGTTCTGTTTACGACTATGATCACCTTCGTACATACCACGAATTTGTGGAAGCATAACATGGCTTTCATCAAGAACAATTAGAAACCTTTCACCATTAAAATAATCCATTAAGGAATATGGAGGCTGACCACGTTTTCGAGTGGGTTTCAGATCATGATCAAGGTCAAAATGAATAGAATAATTTTCGATACCAGTACAGAAACCGGTGGTTCTTAACATTTCAAGGTCATAATTTGTTCGCTGACGAAGACGTTCAGCTTCTAAAATCTTACCTTGACCTAAGAAATATTCCATACGATCACTTAACTCATCTTCAATAGTCTCGAGTGCTTTGAAAGTAATTTCAGAAGGGGTGACATAATGACTTCCTGGAAGAATGAGTATAGAATCTTTGCTTTCTAGGATAGTTTTGTTAAGAGGATCGACGATACTGATTGACTCAATTTCGTCATCAAAAAAATCAATACGAACTAAATTCCATTCGTAAATAGGATAAAGTTCAATACGATCACCTTTAGCATGAAAAGTTCCTCGTGTCAAGGTAGATTCATTACGCGAATATTGAATATCAATAAGTGAGCTAATAAGATCATCACGACTAAACAAATCACCTTTTTTTAGAAGAATGCCGAGTTCACGATAGTACTGAGGAGAACCAAGTCCGTAGATAGCAGAAACGCTTGCTACAATAATGACATCTTCACGTTCAATTAAGAAACGAGTAGCTTCATTACGATAACGTTCAATCTCCTCGTTAATAGAAGTTTCTTTTTCAATATAAAGATCTCGTGAGGGTATATAAGATTCAGGAAGGTAATAATCGTAATAGGAAATAAAATAACCAACAGCATTGTTAGGGAAGAAATCTTTTAATTCTTGATAAAGCTGAGCCGCTAAAGTTTTGTTGGGAGAAAGAACAAGAACCTGACGGGAGAAACCTTCAACTTCGTTAAGCTTTTCAATAATTTTAGCTAAAGTATAAGTTTTACCAGTACCAGTAGCACCTTTTAAGACAATATTATCCTTTCTAAATTTACTAGAGGAAAGAATGCTAGTAATACTGTCAATGGCGGTTAATTGATCTCCCATTGGAGAGAACTTAGAGACGACATTGAAATTAGTCATATCAACTAACTTTTCGAAGCTGAAATATTAAAGATTATGAACAGGCATGTGAAAGATTTTATACAAAAAAACAATAAATTTTCATTTTTAATTTAATTTAAAGTTCATTATTATCATGATCTTATTAATAAAAGCAAAATTTTTAAAGTAGAATAAAAAAGTCGCTAAAAATACAAAAATTTAAAAAACTAATTAAATTTTATTACAAACAAAACCAGCAACATAAATTTTTTTATTCTACTGGGTGATACTTACAATTCTCTGTTATTTTTTTCAAAAGGATAGTTATCCAAGCTAGAACAGATCTCAATAGTAGTAATAATTAGTAGTTATATCTGGTTTTAATATTTTTACAATAACATCATCTATAAAATTATTTAATACTTTATCAGAGTCTATCGTTGGACTGGTATTGATTATATTTAATACTAAGTAACCTAAATTTAATTCAAGAGCTAATATCTCATTTTGATTTAACCCAATTTTATTATCTATTGGTAATGGAACAGTTTTTTTAAGAAATATCAAAGGAATTTCATTCAATTTCTTATAGAGCTTAAAGTTAAAGGAATTGTTTTTTCAGTGA
>DAHXPE010000216.1 GCA_027364495.1 Candidatus Heimdallarchaeota archaeon
ATCTATTAGAGACTATTGAATGACTCAAAAATTTTACAAATGCCAAATTATTGATAGTCTTTTGATAACATCCAATTGTGAATCTGAGACTGATTTCAACTCAGCAAACGGAGGTCATTTAGAGTTTTTCAACTGTGTCTATTAATAAAATTATAAAATTATTTAAATTAGCTATTTTTTCCAAATTTTAACTTTCGCTTTTTAGAGACTATTGAATAACTCAAAAATTTTACATAATCTAAATTGTTGATAACCTTTAGATAACCTTCAATTGTGAATCTGAAGCTAATTTCAATTCAACTTAATGTTTTTCGATATCTCTTTTTTTTGAAAAAAGGTGAGCTTTATGTCAATTAAATATTTAAGAATCATTAACTCAAAAGGATTATCTATTTATTCTGAAGTCTTTCCTAAATCCGACGAAAACCCTTTTTTTGAAGAAAACAGTAATGATTTAGATTTCATTGTTAATAGCCTTTATGCAAATCTTCAATCAAATTTTCCTAAAAATCAATACCTTTGTCGCATTGAAGAAGCTCAAAATGTTCCCAAAGGTCTTTTTGTATACTTTTTCATCGAGCATTATGATTTATTTATCTTTTTTTCTAATTTAGATGATCTGAAGGACTATACAAAAGTAAAAGAGATTTCAAATGCTGTTGAAAAACGTAAGGAAGAAAGATCATTTTATAAAGGAATAGTTATTTCTGATTTTGATGATGTCCAGGGTCCCGTTCCTATTTTCAATGGTTCAGAATTAAAAGAAGACCTTCTTGCCGTTTTAGCAGTTCAAGGTACTACTGTACTAGGAATGGGAATGGAGACTATGCCCAGTCATGTGGTAGGCCCTGTTCCTATTCCATCTAATCCTGAATTGTCCACATTAATAAGAGGATTTCAACGACCAGCACCAAGTTCAAATGATCCACGAATTCAACTTGGTGGAAGGCCAACAATAATTTTTATAGTATTAGAGTCTCATATAACCTTACATAAAGAAACATTGGATTTTATTGATTCTTTCCTCACTCAATGGATTTATTCAGATGCTATTAAGGAATTTTTCGACCAAGATGATCTTAAACAATTAGCCATTGGTCTGGAACAATTAATTATTTTAACTCTTGATTTAATTCGACTACGGGATATCCAAACGTCTCATTTAAGAGATCTAGTAAAATTTTATGTTTCTGAAAACATTTTTTTAAAACAGGAAATAATTCACTTAAGAAACAAATTAGTAACAAAATCTTCATCAAGTCTGAAAACCACCACCAAAAAGAAAAAATCCTCCAAACGTTAATCCTTAAACGGAATGATGACATTTTTTATTTCGTTCATATAATCCAAAATTTCTAACTTTTCAAATCTTTCTTTTATAGAACTGGTTTTCAAGAAATCTTTCCAGTATTGGTAATTTTCGGCTAATTTTTCTCGTTCGATTTTTACCTTATTTATTAATGCTCCAAGATTTTTTTCAGAGCTTGTAAAATAAGCTTGGTCCAGATACAACATTGCTGTCTCCAGATTTTCCTCAATAACCGCAAATTTCTTTTTTACTGTGTTTTTTATTTATTTTCTTTTTTTTTTTCATAATATCGAAATCTTTTTTAATATCTTCAGTTACCGTTTTTATAGTCATATAAGCTATTTGAAGAGTACTACTATGGTCATGTATGTACCTTTCCAAGAAGGCATTAAGGTTCTTGGAGCATCAATTAACTCTGTCATTGCATCTCTTCCATCAGTTCCATTCCTTGTTGATAAGTACTTTATTGATGTTGGCTTGCCTATTCCTGCAAAAATGGAACTAGACGCGTGGTATTCACAAGCAAAGTGGTTAAGAATCTTTAAGTTGATAGCTGAAAAGACTGGTCCAAATACATTACTTAATATTGGTAAAAAAATTCCTGAAAATGCTATTTTTCCTTCATATATCGCATCGATTGATGATGCACTTAAAGCTATAGATATTGCTTATCATATGAATCATAAAAATGCACAGGGACAGGTATTATATATTAATGGAGAGTTATTAGAAGGAATTGGCCATTATTTTTATTTAAAGGACACTGATGAAAATAAAATAACTATGATTTGTCAAAACCCTTATCCTTGTGACTTTGATCGTGGTATAATTTCAGCCCAAGCATTTAAATTTAAGCCAAATGCTATAATCAAGCATGATGATAGTAAAGAATGCAGAAAACTAGGTGCTGAATCATGTACATACATTATTACATGGTGATTTCAAAAATTGAAATGGATTAAATTACTTAAAGAAAATGTAAAGTTAAACTTCAATTTAAAGTTTTTGATTAAAAAGTAGTAGACATATTTTTAATAAAAAAAAACCAATAGATAATTGAAATTTTCTTCAAAGGTAAATTGACGTGAATCAAGAATTAAAAAATTTATATGATAAAGGAGATTATTATACTCTATTTTATAAAATTCTTGAATTACAGTCTTCCAAAAAAAGGAAGCAAAAACTGAATAAGGATATAATTGATATTTTGTATTTTAAACTTGATTCCTTGGTAAAACTTAATTTTCTTAATGATGCAATTTCAGAAATCAACGATTTATTATCAAATCCAAATTTAACTCCTTTATCAAAGTTAAAATTGATGATTGTAGAAATAAAAGCATTAATTGATCAAGGGAAATTTATACAGGCCTTGGAAATAGCGTACCAAGGGGATTTTCAATTAAGGTCCATTCAAACATCAGTAAAAGATGATGACGAAAAATTTA
>DAHXPE010000223.1 GCA_027364495.1 Candidatus Heimdallarchaeota archaeon
AGAAATATGAAAAAGAAAACTCAAGATTTTTTTAATTTATAAATAAAATAATTTTTTATCATTTATTTTAAAAAATTTATCGAAATAAAGAATTTTTAGTAGTTTTATTTATGAAATACCTTGGATGAAAGAATTCGTTCAATGGTTAAAGCAGCAAGGTCTATTACTGCCTTAAGTAATTCATTTTGTTCAAAAGGTAGAAAAGTTGTATCTATAATTGGTTGAACTCCAACAACTCCAACTATTTTTTTAGGTGTCGTTAATGGAATAAATTGCATTTTGGTACCGTTTAAGCTATTTGTTTTTAATCCCGATGGTTTTCCACTTAAAAATGTATATTTTGCAATTGCTGAACTGTTATTATCTAGATCATGTAGAAAAGTCGATTTTATAACTTCGAGATTATTTTCTTTTGCAATTAATAAAACAACATCAAGATTAAAGGTATCTTTAATAAAATTTGTTATAATTTTAGAGCCTATAATTAAGTCAGTAACATTAATCAATTCTAATGACAAATTATACATTTGTGATAGTTCAATACCTTGTTCTTTGTACAGTAAGACGACGTTCTTTTCTCTTGATATAAGATAACTAACTACAATTGCTATTACCAAGAATGCGGATAAAGTTATAATATATTGACTATTTTGTATTTCCAAAGTGAAATATGGCAAAATAAAGAAAAAATCGAACACTATAAAATTCATGACAGCATTGAGAATTGATGGTCCTGGGCCAAAAAAGATAGCGGTAATTACTACCGCAATTAAATAGATCATAATGAGATTGATTGGATCGAGATAACCTTTTAATAACCAGTCTAAACCAGTTGTCAATACTGAAATTAAAAAACTAATTAGATAAGAAGAACTTTTGGTTTTAAAGATTTTTAAAGGATCCATCGCTCTTTTTTCAGTAATGCTACTATCAGTAACCACATGGACATCAATCCACCCGCTAGCTCGGATAATTTGATCTAGCTCATCATTAAGAAATAGTTTTTTCCAGCGCGTTTTAGGAAAGGTACCCACGATAAATCTGGAGATATTATTTTTTTTAGCGAAATCCATTAATAATGGAATATAATCTTTTCCTTTTAATATAGACGTATTAGCACCCAATGACTCAGCTAAATTAATTGAAGTTAATATTTCTTTAGGAGTTGACTTCACCTTCCATTTTGATTCAATAGTTTCAATATAGACAACAAACCAATCAGATTTTGTCTGATCAGAAATTCTTTTAGAAATCCGAATAATTTTTTCATTTAGTTCCAGATTTCTATCTAAAATAGTTAATATTCTATCAGTAGAAGTCCTTGGGAGTTCAATATCTTTAGCTTTTATTTTTTTATGTAATTTTAGATCAATATGATTTGCTGCCTTGCGTAAGGTCATTTCACGTAATGATACGAGATTTTTATCAGTGAAAAAATTATTTAATGCCTCTTTAATCTGCTCAGGAACGTAAACTTTTCCTTCACGTAACCTTTGAAGTAAATCTTCAGGAGGTAAATCAATTAATTCAATCTCATGTGCCTGTTCAAAGAATTTATCTGGAACAGTCTCATGAACATGAATACCTGTTATTTCTGCAATTAAATCATTCATCGAATCTAAATGTTGAATATTTAAGGTGGTGTAAACATTTATTCCAGCTTGGAGTAATTCTTCAATATCCTGATATCTTTTTTCATTACGTGCTCCATCCGGATTACTATGGGCTAATTCATCAATAAGTAAAATACCAGGTCTTTTCTCAAGGCAGGTATCAATATCCAAATCAGTAACTTTCATATTCTTATGTATAAATGTTTTTCTTGAAATTTGTGGTAGTTTTTTTGCTAACTCTTCTGTTTCTTTTCTATTATGCGTCTCTATTATACCAATTTGTACATCAATACCATCTGCTTGATTTTTAATAGCATCCTTAAGCATAGAATAGGTTTTTCCAACACCTGCTGAATAGCCTAAAAATATTTTTAGTTTACCTTTTCTTTTTTCATTTTCTAATTCTGATGAATATTCTAATAATTCGCCAGGGTCTGAACGGTTATCAGAGTCCATTTTTTAACTCCATTATGTTTATTAAAATATAATTTTTCTACACTATGATATTGATCAAGGAAAAGAATTCTGCAACAGGTCCCAATAGTAGAATCGGTATGAAACTTAATAATCCTAAAAGCATTATTGTTGAAATTAACAAAATGAAAAAAATTGGACTATGAGAATTTAATGTTTCCTTTTGCGCAACATTTTTACGTTTTCTACTAAAATTGTCAATCAATTTTAAGGTTAAACCTGCAACAACAAATCTTCCAATAAACATTTCTATAGCCAATAATACATTATAAATAAGTGAATTCGTTGACAAACCAGCAAAAGCACTTCCATTGTTAAAAGTTGCTGAAGCAAATGCATAAAGCACTTCTGTAATTCCATGTGGTCCCGGGTTTTCCATACCTAAACTTGATGGAAACAAGGAGAACATTAGAAATACCCCTACAATACAAATTGTAATTGGAAGAAGGACTAAAAAACTGATAAGTTTCATATCATCTGCATCAATCTTTTTGTTCATATAAGATGGGGAACGTCCTATCATTAGGCTACCTATAAAATTTGCTAATAGAATAAATATAAGCATTCCATATAAACCTGAGCCTACCCCTCCAAAAATTACCTCACCGGATGTCATAAATAAAATTAGAACTATTCCACTTAGTGGCATAAATGAGTCAAGCATAGAGTTAACAGCTCCATTTGAAGCAGCAGTAGTTAATGATGCAAATAATGAACTATTTACGATACCAAATCTTACTTCTTTTCCTTCCATATTGCCACCTGGTGAAATCCAAGAAGAAATTTGATTAATTCCTAGTTTTGAAAGTTCTGGATTGCCGTTGATTTCTGATAGAAGAACTATTGAAAATCCAATTATTAAAATTATTAGCATAACTAAATACAATCCATAGCCTTGTTTTTTATCGCCAATTAATTCCCCATATGTTATACAGAGACTCGCAGGTATTAAAAGAATAGCTATCATTTCTGCAAAGTTTGTCAAAGCTGTTGGATTTTCAAATGGATGAGCGGAATTTGTTCCAAAAAATCCGCCCCCATTTGTACCTAGCATTTTAATAGCTTCTTGTGATGCAACTGGTCCTAAAGGAATGAATTGTTTTGTTATTATACCTGATGTTGTTCTAACTGGATCAACTAGGTTTACAAGTATGCCACCATTGAATGACTGAACAACTCCTTGAGATATTAAGAAAATTGAAAATAGAATAGATAAAGGAACTAGAATTAAAAGTGATTTTATCATATCTTCCCAAAAATTACCTAGATAAGTCGTTGTATGACGCTTTAATCCTCTAATCACAGCTAAAAGAATTGCCATTCCTGTTGCAGCAGATAAAAAATTTTGAACAGTTAAACCAAGCATTTGTGTCAAATAACTAAGAGTAACTTCACCTGAATATGATTGCCAATTTGTATTTGAAGCAAAACTAATTGCTGTATTAAAGGCGAGATCAAGTTTGACATTTGGAATTTTATTTGGGTTTAAGGGTAGAGAAGCTTGAAATTCCTGAAGTAGAATGACGAATAAAATTCCAATAAAAGATAAGATCATAAAAGAAGCAAAGTAATTTTTCCAATCCATTTCTTCAGAAAATTTTAATTTGATAAAACTATTTGATAAAAATAAATAAGATTTAATTGAATCACTTTTCGAATCTTCATTATCGATAAATAATTTAGCCATTAATTTACCCAATGGAATTGATAAAAGTAACAAAATAATAAAATATGTAAAAATTTGTATTAAATCAATAGTCCGGATGTTAATGCTATAAAGAATATGATTTCCAAGAAAAGAATATTGTAATATTTTTGAATTATCTTTAGGAAGTGAATTATAATCAATTCCGTTTTTCAATTCTAAATTAATTTTTAAAACATTAACTATTCTTTCACCAAAGATGAGTAAATTACCTAATTGAGTATACTTGACAATTAATTGATCAATAATTTGAACAGAGATGTTCTGATACTTTGCAACACGACCAGCCTGGTAATATGCTGCAGCTACACTAATATCAGGATCTAGACCACTTGCGGAAGCTGTCACCAAATCTACAGGAATCGGAGCAGTATTATTAGGATCATAGGCCTTCAAATCAGCAATTCTCTGTTGTACCATACTTATCAACTGAGGATTAGAAGGAGCAAAATTTGATCCAGTTGACAAGCTCGCATTGTAGGAGAACCCTTGAGTTAATGAAATTCGTCCCCAAAAGTATTTTGGGTCATCAAATGGTTGACCGATTAATTCAGAACCTACAATATTTGATCCGCTTTTTATTTGACTTCCGTTAGATTGATAAGGAAAAAAATTCTGTCCTATTAAAGTAATAAATAAGGGATAAATCATACCTAATAAAATTGTAGCAATAATAAAGAAAACAAAAGCATTTGAAATGTGTTTTTTTAAATTAATTGTTTGAAATGAACTCATATTGTCACGACCTTATTTAAGACTATTTAATTACAAATAATAAGAAATTCAAGATTATATCAATTGATTTTATTGCAATAAATGGAAATATAGCTCCACCTATGCCATAAATTATCAAATTTTTCCTCAACAATTTATCAGAAGGAATTGGTTTATAATTAACTCCTTTGAGAGCTAAAGGAATAAGTAATAAAATCACTATAGCATTAAAAATTACTGTGGATAAAATAGCTTGATGAAGTTGTAAAAAATTTAACACAGCTAATGAAGGATAAATGGATGCAAAAATGACTGGTAAAATGGTGAAATATTTTGAAATATCATTTGAGATAGAAAAAGTTGTTAAAGCTCCTCTAGTCATCAACAATTGCTTTCCTATTTCAACTATTTCAATTATTTTAGTAGGATTATTATCAAGATCAATTATATTAGCTGCTTCCCGAGCTGCTTGAGTACCGGTGTTCATAGCAACAGCTACATCAGCTTGAGCAAGAGCTGGTGCATCATTTGTTCCATCTCCAGTCATAGCAACCATTCCACCGTTTTGTTGATAATTTTTTATTAGATTTAGTTTACTTTCAGGTGTTGCTTCGGCTAAAAAATCATCCAAACCTGCTTCAGATGCAATGGCCGCTGCTGTTAATTTATTATCGCCTGTAATCATTATTGACTTTATGCCCATCAATCGTAGTTGGGAAAATCTTACTTGAATGCCATCTTTGATAACGTCTTTAAGATGAATTATTCCAATCGGTTCATAATTGTTAGTAACTATTAAAGGAGTTCCGCCACTCTTGGCTATATTCTCAACATGCTTTCTGAGATCATTTGGAACTTTTTTACCATTTCTGACTATAAAAGTGATCATGGTGTCTGCTGATCCTTTTCTTATAGATTGGCTATTAATATCTACGCCACTCATTTTGGTGTAGGCACTAAAAGGTATAAATTTCATTTTTTCTTTTAAATCATTTGTGAACTGTTCATCAAATAATTCATGGGTAGGATCAATAGATTTTAGAAGCTTCTTTGCTAAAATAATAATACTTCTGCCTTCAGGAGTTTCATCGGCAAAGGACGAATAATAAGACAATTCAATTAATTTTTGTTTCTTGACTTTATTAATAGGAATGAAATCAGTTGCATGCCTATTACCTAAAGTTATTGTCCCAGTTTTATCTAAAAGGAGATTATCTATATCACCAGCTGCTTCAATAGCTCTTCCGGACATTGCAATAACATTTTTTTGAATTAATCGATCCATACCTGCTATACCAATTGCTGATAAGAGTCCTCCAATGGTGGTAGGAGCTAAACAAACGAATAAAGCAACTAATAAGACTATTGATATGGAATTTGGTTGGTGAAGGTAATCAGAACTATATTGGATAATTGGAAACAAAGAAAAACAGACAATAAAAAAAATAAAAGTTAAGCTGATTAAAAAAATATTAAGAGCAATTTCATTTGGTGTTTTTTTACGTTTAGCGCCCTCGACAAGAGATATCATTTTATCAATGAAATTCGAACCCGGCTCAGATGTTATTTTAATGAGTAGCCAATCTGAAATGAGTTTTGTACCGCCAGTTACAGCACTTCGGTCACCACCGGATTCTCTAATTACTGGAGCACTTTCACCTGTAATTGCGCTTTCATCCACTGATGCAACACCTTTAATGACCTCTCCATCTAAAGGAATGATATTACCTTTATCAACAAATATTATATCATTCTTTTGTAATTCAGTTGAAATTATGTCCTGTTTTTGAAGGGAAAGAGGATCAATATCTGAGTTTGTAGGAGTAAAGTTTAATACCTTTTTTGTTATTGTTTCTTTACGTAATTTTTTTAGATTTGAAGCTTGAGCTTTTCCACGACCTTCTGCTAACGACTCAGCTATATTTGAAAAAAGTACCGTAAACCAAAGCCACAAACATATATTTCCAATAAAAAATATGCCATTTGAATCATTATTAATAATTGCGAGCAGAAAATAAAAAGTTGTAATAATGCTTCCAATTTCAACCGAAAGAATGACCGGATTATTGATTAAATAAACTGGATTCAATTTAAGAACTGAATCATACAATGCACCTAAAATTAATTTCCTAGAATAAACTGATTTTCTGGAACTACTAGTATTACTCATGATTTATACCAACATTCAATATAATTGTTATATTTATCAAATACTGAAAAGAAATTTTTATGAACGCGGTACCGAGATTAATTTTTCATTGAAAAAAGCATTGAAGAAAATAAAATATCTTTTTATATATCTACCCCTTAAAATATACTTAAACAAAGTTTTATCCATATGAAAAAGTCTAAAAATAGTTCTGTTATAAATTTCAATTGAATTAATAGAAAATATATCCAGTTTGATCACCATTTGACAGGTTAAACCCAATTAAACAATTTTTTTTGGAATTCTTATATTTGTGTAAAAAACCTTGAAATGTAATTAAAAATAAAGTTGAAATGTAAGATTGAGTTAAAATAAACTGTTTTTTTTGCAATTTTTAAAAATTGGGTAATCTAAAAATTCAATATTTTCAATAGAAAAAAAAGTACCTTGGAAAAGAAAAAGAAGCAATTTTTTTTTTAAAAATAAACAAGATTCCAAATTTTTATTAAATTCATGAAATGCATTTATTTCTATGTTAAATTTTGTAAGTCAAATTTTTATTTTCCATTTTTTAAAAATCGATTTATTCAGCACCCTCTATTAGCTGAAATTTTTAAAATTACGTACCTATTTACTTAGAAATAAATTGAAAAAAAGAAAAAAAGGTAATTATTAAAAAATTTAACTTTATTTATTACGATCTTCGTTTAAGCCATTCCAGAATATTCTCACTCCATCGAGCATGTGAATACCACCCTCGATGAATTTTTCAGGAACAAAGCCATCAGAAAAATATACTTCAGAAAGTTCATGTGCAACATGTTCAGCGTGTTGACCTTCTAATTTATCATGGAAGGTAAAGAATGCTATGGGTAAATTTTTCATATTTTCTCTATTTCTGAAAGCATCAAGTCCAGAAATGAGTTCTTTCCAAAATCCTGCTGCAGCCCAGTTTTCAACTGCAAAACTGGCACCTTCGGCAATATTAGGATCTTCTGATCCATACAATCGGGCTAACTCATCACAGAAGAAAATAGTTGATTTTGATCCAATCCATGGCTTACCCATTTCGTCAAATGATAATCCCAACTCTTCTCCTATTCGTAATAACCATTCGTAGTGCCCAGCTTTGAATCTAAAAACTCCACCGTCAACGGTTCCTTGAGTATTAGCATATTTAGGATCAATTCCCTCTTCTTTTGAATCATCATCACTAATTTCAGATGTCCTGGGAATAGCTGCACCCGGTTTTCTATAAATTACTCCGATTTCATTAGCTAAAATTTCTTTAGTTGCACGGTAAGTATCGAGGTTTCGAGCATTAATCATTTTCTTTAATGCCGCAATCAAAAATAGATGACTAAATACTGAAAATTGTTGAACCATATTCTTTACATCATCGTGAGTTACATTCCCTTCAGCAAACCACATAGTGTATGCATTTTTCTGAATGACAGGATGACTCATCACTTTTTGATCTAATTTAAGCAAAAATTCTCTATATTTTTGCAATTGTTCATTTGTTATTCCTTTTTCTTTTAACTCATGTTCAACTTTTGATAAGTTCATTATATCCGGTACTTGTACTGGAACAACTCTTTCTAATGCCATTTTTATATCTCCATTCTAATTAACGTCGTATTCTTTTATTACTCCTGTCATTAGTGATTATTTTAATAGAA
>DAHXPE010000272.1 GCA_027364495.1 Candidatus Heimdallarchaeota archaeon
GATGATAAATTAATAGAAAGGACTTCGATTCTAAGTGATTTGTATTTTAGGTTACTTGGCTATCAAAATCAAGTTCAAAATCTCATTAAATTGATAGAAGAATTAGAAGGAGAAGTGGAATCATCATTTAAAAAGTCAAAAGAAAACGAATTATCAGGTAAAACACCAAAAGAACGAATAGAAGATTATTTAAATCTCATGAAACCAAGAGATCAAATAGGATTGGGTTCATTAGCAGATGATCTTCAATTACCTTATGAAGAATGTCTGAATCATTTGAGAACACTAGAATCTAGGGGATTGTTACCTGGATTTCTTACGAGAGGCTCTGCTTTATCAATAAAAGATAGCGTAATTTTTGTCAAAAAAGATCCTAAATTTGAAGAAACTGGAATAACATCATTCTGAAATTTGTAAGTTATTTAGATGAATAGCTTCTAACTTCAGTTTTACAATCTTGGCAGATATAGACCCTTGCTGGATAATCAATATAATAGAGATGATAGGTATATTGTTTACATGAATTACAATATTTCAAGCGTTTTAGAGTTTTAACATTTGAAAGATCTTTTTCAGTTGTAATAGCCATTGGTTAGTTCCTGATCATATTTTGAGACAATTATACATTCGACAAAATTATCATATTAAGGTATTTATTTTGTCAAGAATAATTTTACCTGAGTTTACTTAATCGAGAAAAATCTTTAATTATCCAGACAATAACAAACGTAATTTTGAGCTAAGATTCATTCAACTGAAGTTTCAATTAAGAAAAATGACTTCATAAGCTTAAAATTTCATATTTTCTTTTTGATTATGATTCACATTATTTTGACATGTTCAAAGTGATTTAATATATCACTATGGTAAAGATAAAGAAAAATGCTGATTACGAATTATGTTGTCTATAAATTTAAATCGATGCTGATAGGACAATGATCTGCTCCCAAAATATCATTATGAATTTCAGCAGATTGTAATTTTGGAATCAAGCCTTGATCAATAAAAAAATAATCAATTCTCCAACCAACATTCTTGGCTCTAGCATTCATTCGCGAACTCCACCAAGAATATTTGATTTCTTCCGGATGAAAATATCTGAAAGTATCAATAAAACCTTTATTGAGAAAATTAGTAATCCATTCACGTTCCATAGGTAAAAAACCTGAATATTTTGAGTTTGGCTTGGGGTTTGCTAAGTCAATTTCTTGATGAGCTGTATTGATATCCCCAGTGATAATAACATGTTTTTTGCCTTTCAAAAGATGTAAACAATATTCTTCAAGAGCTGTATTGAAATTCATTTTATAATTAAGTCGTTCTTCATCCTTTTTGCCGTTAGGAATGTAGACATTGATAAGTATAAAATCAGGATATTCTAGAATAATAGTTCTTCCTTCATTATCAAATTTTTCGATGCCCAACCCGATTTTTACTTTTGGCTCACTAATTTTATCAGATTTATAATAAACCGCTACACCGGAGTATCCTTTTTTTAAACCGCTGGCAAATACAGATTTATAACCGTTAATTGAAAGCAGATCTTTAGGAACTTCATCTTTATCAATTTTAGTCTCTTGAAGACAAAGTACATCAATATCAGAAGATGCAAGCCATTGAGTAAAAGTTTTATCTGTTACGACTTCTTTTTTAGCAGTAGCACGAATTCCATTGAGATTCCAAGAATACAGTTTCAATAGCAATCCTTCCATAAAAATATAAGTAAAAAAAATTCTAGAAAAATTTAAAAAAATATAATTAAAATGGGTTTTAAAAAATTACTATACCTATGGTAAAATTGAGAAAAGCTTTATTCGGGATAGTAAGGATTTCTAAGATTATGAACCTTTAAAAAACGGATTTCTTCAGTAATAATAGTGGTAAGCCAAAAATCAGTCATAACGAACTTAGAGAGTATCTCAAGACTAGAAACTAAAGAGAATTCTTTGTTAGCTTTAGCAGTACTGTGATATGCTTGTAATTGTTGAAGCATCTTTTTATGATATTTTTCGTTAATGGGTTGACCTGGATAATCACCAATACGATCAAGGGCCGAAAAAAGACTGGGTGTAGGAGGAGATGAGCTGTTCATGATTCTTGAATAAGTTTATTAGAATATAAAATCGTGTAACATGTATAAGACATTCTGAGACATTTCAAAGTAATACCTCAAAACGAAGAAGATATAGGTAATATTTGGTGATTTAATGACGACAAAATCTTCTTTTACAAGAACAAAAATAGTTGCAACAATAGGACCTGCTTCCAACACAAAAGCAGTATTAACAGATCTGTTAGAGGCTGGTGTTGATGCTTTCAGGTTGAATTTTTCACATGGAACTCACGACGAACACCTCAAAGTTTATAATCTTATCCGTGAAATTTCGCCTACTGTTGCGGTATTGATAGATCTAAGTGGACCAAAATTTCGTATTGGTTTAGTAGAAAAACCTTTTAACCTGAAAAAAGGAGAAACAATAGTACTAACGACTGAAGAAGTTGTAGGGTCAGAACAAAATAAAAGATTCACAGTTTCTCATAATAAATTACCGCAAGAAGTAAAAATAGGATCAAAATTATACATTAATGATGGATTAATAGGTTTAAATGTCTCAAAAATAGATAAAAATGATATTATTTGTGAAGTTTTTGCTGAGGGACTAATAAGTTCTAAAAAGGGAATAAACGCTCCAAAGTTACCATTATCCTTGTATTTTCCAACAGAAAAGGATATAGAAGATGCAACATTTGCCTTAGATAATTTTAATCCAGAACCAGATTTTTTTGGCATTTCTTTTATTCGAAGACCAGAAGATGTGCAACCAATAAAGCAGCTACTGACAAAGAAATACAAAAAAACTAAATTAATTGCAAAGATAGAACATCAAGATGCATTGGATCAAATGGATGCAATTCTCGATGCCTGTGATGGAGTAATGGTTGCAAGGGGGGATTTAGGGATAGAGATTCCAACTGAAGATGTTCCAATAATCCAAAAAGAATTGATAAGAAAAGCTAACCAAATTGGAAAACCAGTTATAACAGCAACTCAAATGTTAGAAAGTATGACATTCAACAAAAGACCAACACGTGCAGAAGCAGGTGATGTGAGTAATGCGGTGTTAGATGGTTCAGATGCAGTCATGCTTTCAGGAGAAACAGCTTCTGGAAATTACCCCTTGGATTCTGTACAATACATGGACAGAATAGCAAAAAGAGCCGAACAAATGGCATTTAAATCAAATGAAAAAGAATTTCATTTTAATGATGCAAATATAACTAATCCAATGTCAATTTCTGAGAATCTTGGATTCAGTGCCTACACACTTTCAAAAAACTTGCCAATTTCAGCAATTATTGCTATAACAAGAACAGGTTCAACAGCACAAATAGTTGCAAAATTTAGACCGAAAGCACCTATATTAGCCTGCACAGGAGTAGAGTCAACAGCAAGACAATTACAATTGGTATGGGGTGTAGAACCGATTTTAATACCTCTAATAACATCAACAGATGAATTAATTTATAGATCAGTTGTCGAATGTTTTAAATTAGAGTATTTAGATAAAAATGATCAAGTACTAATAATAGCTGGTACTTTATTGGGTGTACCATCTAAAACAAACCAAATACAAGTATTAAAAGTCGAAAATGTGTTAGCATTAGAGTCAAAATTTCCTTAAAAGTAAAGGAAAAGAGTTGATAAAAGTAACAACGAGTATAGGAACCTATCAGGAATATTCTCTCCACGATGCATTAAAGGAATTATATAAGGCGGACACAGGTAAGACTGAAGTAAAAATAGAGAATTACATTATCGATGTTGTCAAGAACTCATCATTAATTGAAATTCAAACAAGAAATTTTTCTCAAATAAGAGAAAAATT
>DAHXPE010000290.1 GCA_027364495.1 Candidatus Heimdallarchaeota archaeon
CATAATTACAAGCCAATTCCAGTAGTTATTCATAAAGCTGAGGGAATTTGGGTTTACGATCCCGAAGGAAAAAAATACCTTGACTGCTTATCAGCTTATTCTGCTGTTAATCAAGGTCACAGACACCCACGTATTATTCAGGCACTTAAAGATCAAGCAGATGTCTTGACTTTAACCAGTCGTGCTTTTTACAATGATAAGTTAGGTATATTTCTCAAAAAATTATGTAATTATGCTGATTTTGAGATGGCTCTCCCTATGAACACTGGTGCAGAAGCTGTCGAAACCGCTATTAAGATGGCTCGTCGTTGGGGTTATGAACAAAAGAAAGTCCCTAAAGATAGGGCTGAAATTATAGTTGCAGCCGATAATTTTCATGGTCGAACAACTACCATTGTTGGTTTTTCAACTGATCCTGATGCCTATGAAGGATATGGTCCTAAAACTCCTGGTTTTATAATCGTTCCTTATAATAATGCATCAGCTATTGAAAAAGCTATTACTAAAAACACCGTAGCCGTTCTTGTTGAGCCTATTCAAGGTGAAGCAGGAGTTATTATCCCTAATAAAGGATATTTAAAACAAATTCGTGAGGCTTGCACTAAAAACAATGTTTTAATGATTTTGGATGAAATTCAAACTGGATTTTGCAGAACAGGCAAAAAATTTGCCTTTCAGCATGAAAATATCAAACCAGATGCAATTACCGTAGGTAAAGCTTTAGGTGGTGGGTGTATACCAGTTTCAGCTGTATTATCATCAAGAAAACTACTTGAAGTGTTTACACCAGGAACCCATGGGTCTACATTTGGTGGAAATCCTCTAGCTTGTGCGGTTGGAATGGCTGCCATTGACGTTCTTATAGACGAAAACCTAGACAAACAGGCGGAAGAAATGGGTAAATATTTTAAAGACAAATTACTCGGCTTACAGAAAAAAAGTTCTATAATTAAGGAAGTACGAGGAATTGGTTTATTAATAGCCATTGAAATTATTCGTGATAAGAACTTCAAAGCTCGTCAAATTACTGAAAAACTAATGGAAAACGGAATTTTAGCAAAAGAGACTCATGAATATACCATTCGATTTGCTCCACCATTAGTTATTAAAAAAGAAGATATTGATTGGGCTTATTCAGTAATTGAAAAAGTTATTCTATCTTTTACTTAAATTGAAACGTATTGTAAAAAATTTACACTTATTTTTTTCCTTTTTATCGAAAAATAGAATTATAATTATGAATATAATTTTTAATCTTATTTTTTTGGATATTTAATTGAATTAAATCGGTTAATCCGATTAAATTTTAACGAATTGAATAAAAATTTATTTTATTTCAAAGTAAAACAAAATCAGGTACTCGCAAAAACTTTTCATTTTGAGGAAACGAAATGGATTTTCTTAATTCTAAAGATTTTTATTATAAAATAGCCTTAATAACAGTAATTATAGTGTTTATTGAAATTGTTCTAGGAAGTTACGTAGAAGGTATTGATGCAGGAATGTCCTGTCCTCAGTGGCCTTTATGCTATGGGCAGTTAATCCCTCTCAATAGTTCTCATTTTTATTCTTATACTGCCACTCAGGTGTGGAGCGAGTATGTTCATAGAATTGTAGCAAGTCTTGTATCAATTTTATTAGTATTTGAAGCTTATTTGACATATATACACAAAAATGAAATCACTGCTAATCAAGTCCCAATTGGCAAGAATAGATTCAATATAATGATTATTATTCTGATATTATTAGTATTACAGGTAATCTTAGGTGCACTTACAGTTTTATCTAACACTGATCCACTCATTGTATCGTCACATCTAGCAGTTGGTACCTTAATTTTTGGAGGGACTATTTACTTATATACGAAGATTTCTCCTCAAAAGGGGTGACTTTTTAGGAATTGTCTTAGACGAATAATACCATTTCTATTTCTAACGATGGAATACTAACAATTGATAATAAGGTTATTATTCCAACAACAAAAAGCGATGTGTTTCAAAGTTATCGTTTGCATATTACTCAACAATTACGAATTATTTTTCAATCAAAGGAGGTATTTGATAAAAAATTTTTTATAACAACCTTTCCAATAATGTGGGAAAGCCAAGAACAAGTATATCTATTAGGTCAAAACGCCTTTGATCAATTTCTTCAAATTGAAATTTGTATGAAACTTCTTTTTTCTGTTAAAGAATCATTTCAGGTTTCTTGGTATTCAAAAAGTCAGGTAAAAGGATTAGTTATCAAAACTTTTATAGCAAATCTTCCAGACACACTTTTAAATCCTATTATAAAACCTATAGGTAAGATAAAAGATAAAAACAATGAAAAAAAAGATTCATTCACTTGTATTATTCAATTAACCAATTTAAAGCCAAATGGAAACTTTACTGCAAGTATAAACTATCAATTTCAGCCTCAATCATGGTTATTAAGTAAGCAATGGGGAAAAAAAAGTGATTTCGATCGAAAAATGATCCAAAAATATTCACAAGAACAAAAATTCTGGAGATTTCCATCAGAATTTGAAAAACTCATTAGTCCGTTGGAACAAATTGATGATGTGTTTAAAATTGCTCAGGAAATCTATACTCTAGCTCAAAAAACTATTGTTGCCGAATCTTTAACTTATAGAAAGGGAGTTTTAAATTTAATTCATGATATGAGAGGAGATTGCGATGAATTTACTGATTTGACTGTAGTTTTATTACATAGATTAGCTATCCCTGTCAAACGAGTTACAGGCATGACTTATGATTTTATATCGAAAAAAATTATTCATCATGCTTGGCCAGAAATATTTGTTCCAAAATATAACAAATGGGTTCCCATTGATTCAGCTATGAATTACTTTGGCTTCCAAAGTTTGTCAGTTATTCCCTTAAAAATAGAGGGGAGTACAGTTATACCAAACCAATTTGAAGTAAGTTTGGTTGATCCAACGCAAAAAATAGATGTTAAGATTCAATTACTTGAAACTGAAATTAATTATGTTCTTTCTTGAGTAAAACTGTAATGTTCTTCTTTTTCATTTTGTTATAACTTTGTATATCGATACCTTTATAACTTTAAGTTATATATATTAATTAGTTATTAATAAGAATAAACAAATGCTAAAAAAATTCTTAAAAATAAAATGAAGGAATAAAAATGGTTGAAAAAGTAAATACAAGTCAATTTAAAACTTTAATTCAGGAACCATCAAGTACTATAGTTGTTGATTGCTATGCAGATTGGTGTATGCCATGTAAAATGTCTTCTCCTGCTTTTGCAAAAATGAGTGAGCGCTACACAGATAAAGCTAAGTTTATCAAAGTAAATGTAGATGAAGAACCTTCTATTGCACATGCTTTTAATGTTAGAGGCGTTCCATCTTTTTTTATATTACAAGGTAACAAAATTAAAGAAATGATTGTTGGAGCTGATTTGAAAAAATTAGAATCATCCCTTCAAAAAATTCTATCAAAAAAAGATGATCAGTCACTTTTTGTAAATTAAATCTTTTTTTAAAACAATTCTTTTGATATTGGAAGTATTTTCTTTTTTTATACTCTACTCCAATAATTTTAAAAATTTTAGTTTAATATGTAATTCATGAATATTCTAATTACTGGCTCTACTTCAGGACTTGGACTAGCCTTAGCACTTAAATTTTTGGAATTAGACAATACTGTTGTCATCAGTTCTCGTAATCCAGATAAAGTAAAAGATATAGTTCAAAAACTAAACCAGAGATTTAATGATAAAGTTTTTGGAATTCCCTGTGATGTGACAAAACCATTAGAAGTAAAAAGCTTAGCTAATGAAGCTGTTCATTTATTGCATAAAATAGACTTTTGGATTAATAATGCTGGTACAAGTTATAAGCATGGTCTTGCTTTAATTGATAATTCAGATGAAATGCTTGAACAAATTGTAGATACTAACCTTTTAGGCACTCTGCTAGGATGCCGTGAGGCTTTAAAAATTATGATTCCACAAGGTTCTGGTCACATTATTAATATCGCTGGTAAGGGAACTGAAGGTGGTTCGTCAAAGAACCTTGTAGCTTATGCATCTACGAAAAGAGCCCTTGATGTACTCCATAAATCATTGATTAAAGAGATAAAGAATGAAAAAATTGGTGTACATCTTATAAGCCCTGGTATGGTAATGACTAAGCTATTATTTCAAGATAATACACCTTTACGAACAAAAAAGGTGTTCAATATATTGGCTGAGCATCCCTGTATTGTAGCAGATAAACTGGTTCCGAAAATACTTTCATTCAAAGGCACTGGAAAAAGAATTTCCCTTTTGGATAATAAAAAAGCTGTCATTAGATTTTTAACCTCTTTCAGATTTAAAAATAAATTTTTTGATAAAAAAGGTAACCTGATAACAACAATTGACCCTTTAGAATGTATTTAAAATTGATATATTATGGGTAGTAGACGGTTTAGCTGCTATTAAAATTTTTCTCAATTAAAAAATGAAAAATTTAATATATATTTCTGTATCAATCAATGAATTTGTTCCTCTGAATACTATCTTTTTCTTATGTCGAGTCTTCTGCAAATTCATACTTCTCAGTATTGACAGGTATTGTAAATTCTGAAACTTTATAATAAGTCACATCACCACTTCGATCTACCATACCGAGAATTAATACTTTTCTATTTGTTTGAGCCTGTTTAACAATTGTGTCCAATTGAGTAAGGTCTAAATTTGACCCTTCAGCAAATGGAAAAATAAAGGTGTCACTTTGGGCCTTATTTGGCTTAGCGCCTCTGGGATATCTTCTATAAGGAGCTAATTTACCATAACCTGCACGAACAACATAACCTCGACTACGTAAATCTTTATAGACAATATATTTCCTCCAAAAATCCGGTAATAGTTCCGATACAAAGTTAACATATTGATCTATTGGAAGTTCATTTTGTAATGACTCGTCATAATAAATTTTAATTCTTCCACGCTCAACAAGCAACACTGCTTCTTCAGGATCCAAAATTAAGGAATTAGAATCAGGTTGGCCAAAAAAATTGTTATCGTACAAATCCTGCCATTGACCTTGATTTAATACAAT
>DAHXPE010000295.1 GCA_027364495.1 Candidatus Heimdallarchaeota archaeon
CCACTATTAGAAAAAAATAACCTTACTCATGAATCAGAACAAATAATTCAATATTACCTTACCCATGTAAAAAAACATAAAAGCATCGAAAAAGGATTTAAACCTCTAATTAGTTTTTTAATGAGCAATTTGAAAAACAATGCAAATCCCAATTGCTCATTAAATTTTTTTAATGGGTAAGGTAATATTGAATTATTTGTTCTGATTCATGAGTAAGGTTATTTTTTTCTAATAGTGGTAAAACTTGATTTAAATAATTTTCGACTTCTTGAAATGAATTATTTTCTATATCTCTCAATAACCCACTATTAAACTCTCTAACTGCCTGGTAAAATTTCCCTGTATTAAACGAAGTAATAGATTTTAGAATAAATTTGTTTGAAGTTTCCAATTCTAAACCTAATAAAAAATAAAAAAGTAAATTTTTATTCTTATTTACTTTTTTGAAAAAAGCAGATTTAGATTATTATCTTTCATTATTTTTTCATTTTTTTGTCGTCAGGTCTAACCTGAGTCATTTGTTTAGCTATTTGCATAAATGGAAGGACCAATTGAGCAATTAATTTATTTCGATTCAATGATTTTTTCCAGTATATTTTCCTCATGCTTCATTAATCAATATCACGAAAGTTATGGTAGTAAAAATACAACAATTAATCTTATTATTGGGTTAAATAATTTAGACGATTAAATTGAAAATCCAATAACTCCGAACATGAGTAAAAATGATGCCATCAAAAGAATTATTGGTGTTGAAGAATTTCTATGTTTGATAAACCTGACGTGAAATCTAGCAGCATTCATAGAAAAAACGAATAGTATAATCCCGCTAAGCAGGCTGCCAACAGATAATTGAAAGATAATAATTTCCCAAGATTCTAATTCCAAAAGCATTTCTTAATTAGAAATTTTTAGTAATTAATTTTACTAGCTCCCCTTAAATAAATTTTTATTTTTGAAAAAATTCTAATTTTGCTTAAACGAGCCTTGCGACAAACTATTTGTATTAAAAAAGTGTAGAGTTTCTTATTGATTTAATTCTCATCTATAACATTATATTCTATTAATAATTGTTTATCAATTACTGGGTCTAATACCTTGACAAGGACTTTCTTCACTTCAATAGTAAAAGGTGTATGTATTTCATTCTCCATTTTCATTGCCTCCAATGATAACACTACTTTTCCTTTTCCTATTAACGTCCCTTCTGAACATCTAATATCAACTATTTTTCCTGGCATTGGAGATAATAATTTTCCTTCTTTAAAAAATTCTTTCATTTGACTTATATTATTGTTTTTGGATGAGTTTTCAAGTTCATCATCTACAATCTCACGGAAATTAAGATTGATTAATTCATTTGCGTATTCGATAATAATGCTACCATTTTCTCGAGTTAATTTAGCATCCTTTAATGATTCAATATCTGAAATTGGAAATCTTTGATCATCTATAAGAATGGCCAAAATTTTACCCGAATCGTTATTTTCTAATTCTACTTTATGTGTTTGGTTTCCAATTTCTAATCTAAATTTCAAATTCACTCAAAAGCTCCATTTTTCATTTTAAAACTTTCCCATTTGAAACAATCTGCTTAGGTATCTCCATCGGAAGACACTTTGACCTTCTTGACCATTCTGAGAGATTGTTGGAAGTGTAACATCATGTCCCACCGTAGTTTGTTGTTCTACAATTGTTTTTACTATTGCAGCAAGATTTTCCTTATTTCTAAAATTAATTGATTTGGGATTTGGTAAAAATTCATGATAATAGTAATTTGCTTCTTCTGGTGATATTAAAAATGATAACTGTGTTCGTTCGTCTTTGCGATCTACATCATAAAATTTGAGTTTTTCATCTAAATTTTCATTTTCTTCGCTTGTTAGATTAAAAATCGTACTTTTTGACTTCAGATTTTTTGTAGTTGGTATTAATTTCTTAAATTCACCATTTAAATCTTCTTTCGAATTTCCCCAATACCCTGAAATGTATTTAATCGTATCTAATGTCTTCATACCTTTATTTGAATTTTGTAATCTAAAAATTGCTTGAGATATCATTATAGTAAGAAATGGTTCGATTAATGGAGGATTGCCTAACTCAAACTGAATTTTTTTAATTTCAGTTATAATGGTTTGTAAAGTAAACTCTACATTAGTAAAATACTGCAAATTCTTAATTGATTCTAAAACTTCTATTGGAATATTTGGGTGTTGAATAAATGTTAATTCTCTTTCAATCTTTGACATTTCCAAGGAAGAAAATCCTGCAAAATCAGATTTAGTTTGATAATATAGATTATAAAGCGATTCTTTTTCTTTTTTAGAATTTTTTGAATATATAAGAGTATGTATAATAGCCTCTAAAGAAGGATAACCAAATGAATTGGTAACCTGATCGAAATCAAATTCAGTTATTCCACAGCTTAATGCTTCATTTATTAAGAGAGACTGCTCAAATCTTAGATGTTTGAACGATAAATTTATTTGACTTATTTTGATATAATCATCAATTGTTTTTTTTATTTGTGCTATTTGGCCACTTTTTAAAAAACCAAGTGGTTCTATTAAACTGATGTGAGTTATATTAGAATCATTATATAAACTTAGTAGTTCTGTATGGTATTCTGGAAAAGAATCTAAATCTGGTCTTAAAAAAACTCCACCAATAATGTTTAACTTATATTTGTTAGCAATTTGAATTAATTTTTTAATTTTCTCAACATCATTTAATGGATCATAAATTTTGAGAAAAAAATTATTTTTATTAACAAATTGTTGGAAAAATTTTTCTAAAACATCTTCAGAAAATGATATTCTTTTATTTAATTGATTTCCCTTTACATCAATAATAATAGACACATTTTTTAAATTTTTTTCAATTGTATCAAGGATTTCCCAAGGATCATTATGTAACGTTTGAAAATAGAAAGGGAAATTGTTGGCATTCCACCAATTTATTCCTTGAATTGGGTTTTTTTTAACCAATTCAATCAAAGATGATAAAGTAAAATCTTTATGAAATTCTTTAAATGTAACATCGAATAAGTTTATCATTGTTTAATGCCCTGTTTTTAATTACAATGGACAATTGCCATGTTTTTTGGAAGGAGGGATTTTTCTTTTGTTTCTTAAAGCCATAAGTGCACTAATCAATCTTGGACGTGTTTCACTTGGCTCAATCACATCATGAACAAACCCTTTTTTAGCTGAAATATATGGATTGGCAAATTTATCGGTATATTCATCGATCTTTTCTTTTCTAGTTGCCTCTGGATCTTTTGAATTCTCGATCTCCTTTTTAAAAATTATATTCGCAGCTCCAGAGGGTCCCATCACGGCAATTTCAGCGGTTGGCCATGCATAAACCACATCAGCTCCAATATGGATTGATGACATTACTACGTAAGCACCGCCATACCCCTTTCTTGTGATTACTGTTATCTGAGGAACCGTAGCTTCTGCATAAGCATAAAGAATCTTAGCACCATGTCTTATAATTCCTCCATGTTCTTGATTCACGCCTGGAAGGAATCCTGGAACATCCATAAAAGTTACTAAGGGAATGTTGAAAGCATCGCAAGTTCTAATAAAACGCGCAACCTTATCAGAAGCATTAATATCAAAAACACCAGCCATTACTTTTGGCTGATTGGCAATTATTCCAATTGGAAAACCGTTGAGTCTGGCAAGTCCAATAACAGCATTTTGAGCATATAAGCTCTGAACTTCAAAAAAACTTCCTAGATCGACAATGAATGAAATAACATCTTTAACATCATATGCTTTGTTTGATTCATCTGGAATAATTGTATTTAATTTTGGTTCTCTTCGATTTGGTGAATCTTCCGGTTTTCTGTATGGTGGATCCTCAATGTTATTTGAAGGTAAATATGAAAGAAGTTTTTTTATTCGATTCAATGATTCACGATCATTTTTATCATAAAAATGTGCTACACCACTTTTTGTATTATGGACATATGCTCCACCTAGATCTTCAAAGGAAACTTCTTCCCCTGTAACTGTTTTAATTACATTAGGACCAGTAATAAACATTTGGGATGTTCGATCAACCATAAACACAAAATCTGTAATAGCAGGACTATAAACTGCACCACCTGCACAGGGTCCCATAATGGCTGAAATCTGAGGTATCACACCAGATGATTGGACATTTCTATAAAATATTTCTCCATAAGCACCGAGTGAAGCAACACCTTCTTGGATTCTTGCTCCACCTGAATCATTTATACCAATAATTGGAGCACCAGATTGTAACGCCAAATCCATGACTTTAGAAACCTTTGATCCAAAGGCTTCGCCTAATGATCCACCTAAAATTGTAAAATCATGAGAAAAAACGTAAACTGTTCTTCCTTCAATTGTCCCATAACCAACGACCACTCCATCACCTAAAAATCTTTTCTTATCCATTTCAAAATCCCGTAAATCATGTTCTCGAAATGGATAAAGTTCAACGAAACTACCTTCATCTAATAAATATTCAAGTCTTTCTCTAGCAGTTAATTTTCCTGATTTTTTATGTTGCTCTATTTTTTGAGGACCAGCACCGTCCAATGCTTTTTGTTGTAGTTGATGAAGTTCTTCGATTTTAATTTTAGTCGTTTTGTTCAAAATTTTGCATCCTTTCGTAAAAGAGAATATAATTAAAAATAAAAATTAGTTCTCTATTAAAATATCGATTACTTTTTGTTTACGTTTTAATTTGCAAATTAGATTTTTATTTTCTATTGAACGCAAGACAATCATATTATCTTGACCCCAAACAAGTTCAATACTTTTCCCTTTGAATGTATTTTTTACGATACTTGGTTTTCCCCGCATATAAATTGGTTCATGAACATAATCATCATCAAATCTTACTTGAAACAAAACAATGGAAGCTCCTCTGCGAACGGCTAGACTGGAATGTTCCTCAACCTCAAAGGCATTTTTGTCTTGAATCCAAGATATTCGAGTTCGAACACGTTTTGGTCCTTGTTGTTCAATGTTAAATAAGCGTATACTATTTATTAAAAAGCCTGTTTTTTTGCGATTATGCCTTTTGAACGCTTTTACAAAAAATCCTTGGAGTTTAGGAGATGTAGTCTCCACAACTGGAAGTAATTCAATTTTAGAAATTTCTTCAACAACTGTCATAATTATTGATCCTTATTTTATTTTAATTATTGAAAAGAAGGAAATAATTTAAGTATATTCATAACCAATGGTTATATATTATAAAAAGAGTTAATTATTTAAAAAGAGGCATTAGAGACTATTTCAGAAAATTCTAAGGCATCAATAAGGCTTCCATCAATTGCTACCTCACCAGAAACGACTGCATCAACTGGATTTATCTTACTTTTTATTATTTGACTAAAGATGGTTGATGATGTACTGAGTTTGAAGTCATATGCTGGGTTAGAACCTGGTTGTAAAATAAAATTATTAATGTCCTTAAAATCTATAAAAAAATCTATTTCATCAATTGCTAATTGTACTATTTTTCCCCATGTTTGTAATTTGGAGATAATAATAGTATCAAGGTTTTTTAACGTAGAATTAACTAATTCAAATATGGAATCTGTGTCAGGCATAAGTTTTACCTTTAAAATTTATTTAAAACTAGCCACAAATTCACCAATCTTTTCACCAGAATCAGGTGCATCAAGTTGGATGCCAGTTAATGTAATCCAATAAGGATAAGTTTGACTTTTTCCATAAAATTGAATTGAATAGGATCCTTGTTGGCATTTTTCACCATCATATTCAACTTCTGATAGCTTATATTCTTGATCAATAACCTTCATTTTTGAAATAATGTTTCTCAAAGACACTTTTTGATCAGATAGTTTTGAAAGCATATCAATATTTATTCTTGTTTCAATAAATTCTATTTTAGATACTTTTTTTCGTAATTCTTCCAAAGAGACACCTAAATAAGTAGCCCAATCCTTTTTCATTAAAAGGTCTGGCATTAATATTCCATTAGTTATAAAAATATAATGAATATCCTGTAAATTTAGTTTTAATAACGATTTCAACGAATTAATAACAAATTCATCACCGTTGTAATGAGCAGCTAAATTCTCATTGTAATAGGTTTTACAAAATGTAATTTTTGAATTATTATCAAGACCTAAGATATCAAGTTCAGCATTTTTGACTAATGGCAATAAAGGTTCAATATCCTGTCTTGAAGAGAGAGGCGTAGGTGTTTTTTGAGCACTATGTGAAGCTATTCGATAGCCATTTACCTTCAAATAATCAATGATAATGGTCAAATAAACACAACATATAATTTTCAAGTATTGAATAAAAATAAATTATTTCATTTGCAATTAACTGTTTATCTTCCAAGTTTTGGTTAT